>JBBSKE010000062.1:0-12973 GCA_038256595.1 Tepidiformales bacterium
AGCCGCCAGGGGACCGGGACCTCGAGACGCATCTCACCTCGGCCTACGGCTACGGGCAGGGGGCACGCATCTTCCGGGTTCACGATGTCGCGGGGGCGCGGCGGGCACTCGATTTCGCCCACGCGTTGACGAGCGAGCCGCTGGCAACCTATGCCCCGGGGGGCGAATCCTGGCCGTGGCGCGAAGGTTCTTCCGCGGGCCACATGGTCGTGGCCGAAGCGGACAAGGCAGCACCCTCGGGACAGCGCTGGTAGCTGCCCCGAGTCAAGGGTGCGCGATGGCCCCGGGGCTCAGGAGCCGAACGCGCCGTTCACGCCATAGGCGTTGCGCTGGGCTTCGAAGCGGGCAACTTCGTGACTGAGGACGAGCAAGTCGTGCTTGTTCCCGTCGCGGTCCTTCACGTGGTCGCGGAGGAGGGCTTCCGGCCGGAATCCCATGCCCTCGAAGGTGGCGATGGCGCCCTTCTGGTCGAGCGTCATCTGGGCCATCATCTTTTCGACCCCGGCAGCGAGCGCAATCGCGAACACTTCCTGGGTGAGCAGGCGGCCGAGGCCCTTGCCGCGCATCATCGGCGAGACCGAGACGCGCAGCTCGGCGACATGCGACGACCAGCTGAGGTCGTTCCGGTGCATGGTGCCGTAGCCGAGGATCTCGCCGTTCCGTTCGGCGACGATCGTCGTCATCACGCCGCGGGCGCTGTCTTCGATCCAGTTATCAACCTCGTGCTCCTGGGTGATGTCGCGGCGCAGGAAGAGGAGGTCGTGGTGGGGCATGGAGCGAGCGAAGGTCACGAGGCCATCGCGGTCGCCAGCATCCATGTGGCGGAGAGTAATGGTATATCCGGAGAGCTTCACGCTCTGCGGATACTGGCGTACACCTTCTGCTGTCATACGGATCGAACCGAGAGCCAGGTATCGAGCTGCGGCCACAGGCGGAAAATCGCGTTTCCACCGGCGACGAGGCTCACGTGCCCGCCTTTCAGCATAACCTCTTTCTTGTCTTCGCTCCCGACGAGATTCACAAGGTCCTTCGCGGATTCGTAGGGGACGATGTGGTCGTGTTCGGCGACGATATGGATGAATGGCACCTTGATGTCGGCGAGGTCAACGCGGTTTTTGCCCAGCATGAACTCGCCCTTCATCAGCTTGTTCTCCCACTGGAGTTCTCGCGTGAATTGGCGGAAGCATTCGCCCGGGAAGGGGATCTGGTCGGCGGCCCAGCGGTCGAACATGCGGTAGGAGCGCGTGAACTCGTCGTTCCACATGTTGTCCCAGAGCCGCACCTGGCCGACAGCCTTCGAAACCGGGCGCAGCATCTCGAAGGACGAGTTGAGCAGCTCCGGCGGCACGTTGCCGAGGGTATCGACGATGCGATCGACATCGAAGTATTTCGGGTCGGTCCAGCTCTTGAAGAGGCGCATGCCATCGAAGTTCACCGGGGTGGTGAAACAGGCGAGGTTCTTCACCTTCTTCTCTTTCGCCGTCAGGGCGGTGTACATGCTCGCGAGCACGCCGCCGAGGCAATAGCCGATGAGCGAAACTTCCGGTTCGCCGGAATCCTCGATGACTTTTTCGACACAGGCGGGAATGAAGTCGAGGACATAGTCGTCCAACTTCAGCCGCTTGTCCTCGGCTCGAGGGACGCCCCAGTCGATCATGTAGACATCGAAGCCCTGCTTGAGGAGGAATTCGACGAGGCTCTGGCCGGGGACGAGGTCGAGGATGTATGGCTTCGAGACGAGCGACATCACGAGCAACACGGGCACCCGATAGATCTCCTCCGAGAGCGGCCGGTAGTGGTAGAGCTTGAGCGTGCCACGCTGGTAGAGGATGTCGCGCGGGGTGAGGCCGACCGCGGGGTCGCCGGTGCGGATGTATTCCAGTCCCTTGATGCTGCGCGCGATGGTCCGCTCGACCGCCTTGCGCACGCGATCAGCGATTATCTCCTCGTCAGGCAGTTCAATTGCCGGGGGGTCCGTCGCTGTAGTCATTTCAAAATCTCCTCACGCCAGGGAGCCGGGGCGACAGTGCTCGTAACCGGACCTGCGAACCCGGCCACCACTGTACGCTGGTGGAGCGTGGCGTCTCTGTGGCAGCCGCCCGCCACCGGCATACTCTACCGGGTTCCCCGTTAGCAGTGTGTTTCGGACTGTTGTCCGGCGCATGAACAACTGCGATTACGGCTGCAAAAAACGCGCCCGGCAGCGAGCCAGGCGCGTTCGTTGGGTGGAGCGGTCAGTCCTGCGCGGGCTTGCGGGTGCGAGGCGGGCGTTCGGGGGCGATGCGCGCGGAAGTGGCGCTATCAACGGCTGTGGCCGCGCCATTCACGCGGGCGGCCGTGAGCTGCATCTCAATGGAGAGGAGCCGCTCCTCGATGGAGGCAAGCCGGTCGGCAATCGCCATCACATCGGTCCGCGTGGGGATGTTCATCGAAGTGAGGATGCGGCCGAGGGCTTCGTTCATCTGGCCCTGGGCGTTGAGGAACATATCCATTCCGCGGCCCATGGAGCGCGAGAATTCGTCGGTGGCCATCGCTTCGTTAAGGAAGGAGTTCCACTGCCGCTCGCTCTGGTTCATCCAATCGCGCCAGGCTGCGATCGGATCGATGGGTTCTGATTGACTGGCCACGAGTCACCTCCGATGCCGGCACTCCGGCGGAATTACTTGCTGATCGTATCTTTTGGGCTGTGTGCGTCGTCGTCCAGGGTCCCCGGTGCGAAACCGGCGAGCGCCTGCTGCATCACCTTCTGGTAGTTCTGGAGCGTTTCGATCCAGCCGGTAAGGAAGATGTCCCCGGCGAGGGTGAGGCTGTACATCCGGCGGGCAGGCCCACTTTCGGACGTGTCCCAGGCGGAAGAGACGAAGCCGGACTTCTCAAGCTGGCGAAGGGTGCGATACACCGTGCCGCTATCGAATTCGGGCAGGCCGGCGCGGGCCATCTGCTGGGAGAGTTGGTAGCCATAGGCGTTCCAGTTTTTCAGGAACGCGAGGAGGCTGGTGGAAAGCAGTTCGCCATGCAACCTGGGGCGAACCTCTGCTGCCGCGGGGGCAGAATCGGCAGATTCGGGCATGTAGGATGGACCTCCGTGAGTATATGCAGTATGCAGCTACCAGCGGATCATGGCAAGATGCAACTTGAACACTAGTGCAAATGGTTGACACCCCATCCAGCTATGTGTAATGTGCATCTATCGACACATAGCGGCGATGCGCCGCACCAGGAAGGAACCCAACCCCATGGCAGCCAGCGAACCCGTCCAGAAGTATTTCGACGCCCTCCTTAATAGCTACGACATCCTCACCGATGCCGTCTCCAAGGCGAACGACCGTGGCCTCAAGGTGAGCCAGCAGCTCGCCGCCGACGTCGTCAAGGGTCAGCGCGAAGCAATCGAACTCGGCAAGAAGATCGCCACCAGCGATGCCCCGGATGCCGGCCAGTTCTACTCCGCCGTCCTCGAAGCAACGACCGCCGCCCAGAGCCGCGCCCTCGCCTTCACCCAGGCCGCCTACCAGGAAGCCCTCGGCTCCGGCGCGGACGCCCGTGACACCATCGAGAAGCTCGTGAAGGCGAACAGCGCGACCGCCAAGGCCGCCATGGACGCCACCCGCTCCTGGTCTTCGGCCAACCCCCTCGCCGACGTGTTCCGCAAGAACATGGAGATGATGGTCACCGCCACCGAGGCCACCACCAAGAAGGCCGCCGCCGCAACCAAGTCGTAGTGACGTCCGCCGCCGATGCCACCCGGCGGCCATCGTGATTGCCCCCACCCGAGAGGACCCGTCCAGGGTCCTTTCTGGCTTCCCGGGCCATCGTTCGCGCACAAGGAAGGGACCCCTCCGTGAGATGCAGCGTGTCCATCGAGGCGAACGAGGCGAATCAGCTCGTGGCGGAGATTGGCGCGGGTGTCGCGATGTCTCCGGCCGGGCTCGCCGCTTCGGCGTCGATCTCGGGGTCACGAACGGCGAGGTCGGCGGCGACCAGCGCGTATGCGTCTCCGAGAGCCACCTCCAGCTCCTCCGCGGATGCCGCGAGGCCCGCTGTCGTGAGACTCGCCGCGCAGGCTGCGGGATATGGCGATTCGGCCCCGGCAAGGCGCGCGGGGAGCCCGTTTTCGCAGGCGTGGCGCACTTCCGCGAGCCGCGCCGCCACGACGCCAGCATCGTGCCCGGGAATCCCCTGCAACCAGAGGGCGACTTCCGCCTGCGTGGCGAGCACGTCGATCGCGAACTGCTGCAACTCGGTGACCGTCGGGTCGGTGCTGCAGGCGAGGGCGCCGAGGGCCGGCGTGGCCGCTCGCTCGGCGCCGGCGACCGCACTGACGGCTTTGCAGGCTTCGGCCCAGCCGCCCGGCGTACTTGCTGCTGCGGTGAACTGCTGGATGTCTGCCCAGGGCACCGGCGCATCACCTGCAGGGGGGAACCAGGTGGCAGGGTCGGATGCGGGGAGCGCGACCGCAGCGGGCGTGCCCAGTGATTGCGCGCTCTTCAGGGCCGAGTTTTCCGCGTTCGCCGGCGAAAGAAACGGGATTTCCGCGTTCTCCCAGTCGGCCACCGAGAGGCGGAGGACGCCCATGAAGAGCAGGGCGACACCAAGGATCAGAAACTTTCCCACCCCCGGATCATCGGGTGCTGCCGCCATTTCCGGAGCGGGAAACCCCGCATCCTGCCGCGAAGGATGGCGGGCGAGTTCCGAAAGACCGACACCCTATTACAGCTTCATGGCGATTCGCCGATCGCATACCGCAAGCGCTCGGCAACCCGCTACGTTGAATATATCGATGAGAAACTCCGGGGGACCTGGCTCAGCACCAGGAAAACCAGGGTCTCGCAGCCTTTTGCGCTCTGCCGTTTGCGCGCCTATTGTGCAAACGAAAGTGATTCGGGCATGATTACCGCCCGGTAGACGCATCGTCCGAAGATCTCGAAATGGGGAATTCGATGGCCGAGCACAGCACCCTGGCCGCCGCTGGCGGCGACCCGTATGCAGATGACCCGTCAGTACAGGCGTCAAACACGCCCTTCTGGCGGGAGGCGTTCTTTGGCGCCGATTGGATGCTGCTGCGCATGTCCCCGGTGTACTACGGGCTGGGTGTGGCCCGTGGTCACGGCGAACCCGTCGTCGTGGTCCCCGGCTTCCTCGCCACCGATGCCTCGATGGTCGAACTGCATAGCTGGCTCGGGCGAATCGGCTATCGCGCCTATTTCGCCTCGTTCGGGATGAACGCGGATTGCCCGAACCACCTCGCCGGACAGCTGCTCGCGACCATCCGGCGGGCCCAGAAAGACACTGGCCAGCGCGTCCGCCTCATCGGCCATAGCCTCGGCGGGATGCTCGCCCGGAGCGTGGCTCTCGACAACCCGCAGCACGTCTCGATGGTCGTCTCCATGGGCTCTCCCTTCCGCGAAGGCGTGAACGCGCACCCGATGATCATGTCGGCGGCGGACGCCCTGCGGCGGCATCGCGGCGCCTCGGGAGTGGGCAAGAACATCGGCCCTTCCTGTTTCAGCGGCCACTGCACCTGCGATTTCGTGAAGAATATGCTGAATCCTGCCGCCTACGAAGTCGCCCACTACGCGATCTATTCGCGCACTGACGGCGTGGTCGAATGGGAAAACTGCCTGGAAGAAGATCCGTCGCTCAACGACGAGGTCAAATCCACGCATATCGGCATGGCCTTCCACCCCCAGGTCTACCGCGTGCTTGCGAAACGGCTGGCGGAGTTGCCTACGGACCACAAGCTGAACCTCCCGCCGCATGCTGGCGAGGCCCCGCGCGAAGGATTTCGCGTGCAGCTAACAACTGGTAAGTAGCCCGTAATCGCGTAGAATTTCCCTATCGCTCCCAGGGGAACCCGACGTGGCAAAACAGCAGGCTGGCGCCGCCGGACCCGGCCGCCTCGCATCCATGGAGCCCCTGCGTTCGAGCGAATTCCGCAAGCTCCTCTCGGCAACCACGCTCCAGTTCCTGAGCATGCCGCTCCAGTTCCTCACCCTCACCTTTTTCATCCAGGACCGCTTCCCCGACCAATCGGTGCTCTTCGTCTCGATTGTCTTCGGCGTGCGCGGGATTGCCCTGCTGACCATGAGCTTCGTTGGCGGCGCGATCGCTGACCGGTTCCAGCGCCGCCGGGTTCTGCTCGGCGCCGAATCGCTGAACTTCGTCACGACGATCTATCTCGGCACGATGATGATCCTGATGCCGCTGGGCGACGCCACGATTGTGCTCATCCTGCTCGGCGTGTTCATGGCCTCGACCGCGATGGCGATCGACCAGCCGGCGCGCAACGCGAGCATCCCCTCCGTGGTGCGCATGCACGAGATGCCGGCCGCCATCGGCCTGAACATGCTCGTCTCCTGGATCGCCTTCCCCGCCATCCTGCCCTTCGCCGGCTGGGTGAACGAGACATTCGACCCGGCGCGCGTCTACCTCGGGTCGGCGCTCATCTGGGTGGCCATCATCCCCATCATCGCGAGCCTCAAATACGAGAGCCGCGGCGACCCCAACGCGAAGGCGGGCATGGTCCGCGAGATTCGCGCCGGCCTCTCCTATTCGTTGCGCAATACGGCAATCTTCGCGGTCATGTCGATGGTCGTCGTGCTCCACGTGGTCGGGATGCCCGGCCCCGGACAGCTCGGGCCGCTCTGGATGACGGACGTGCTCGACCTCAGCCGCGCCCAGTTCGGCCTCATGGGCATGACCTGGGGGCTCGGCGCGGTCATCGGCTCGGTCATGCTGACACTCCGGCCAGGGCTGGCGCGGCGCGGTTCGACACTCTGCTTCGCGGTCGTCATGTTCGCCGTTTGCGCCATCGTGTTCGCCCATTCGCGCTTCATCCCGGCGACTGCGCTCGCGAACGCAGGACTCGGCGCGGCCATGGCGATGTCGATGGTCACCGCTCAGACGCTGCTCCAGTATTTCGCCAGCGAAGAGATGCGCGGCCGGGTGATGGGGCTCATGCCGCTGGTCATGGGGATGTCTATGCTCGGCGCGCTGCCGGTTGGCATCACGGCCCAGCAGACGAGCCTCGAAGTCGTCCTCCCGACGCTCGCCTGGGCGATGCTGGCGATCGCCGCGACGGTCATCATCCTGCGGCCGGAGTTGCGGCGTTCGTCCGGCGGTTCGGGCGCCCGGGCTGTCAGTTCGAACCAGGTAAAACCCGCGTGAAGACGGCTTTTCAGCGCCCAACCGCGATCTCTTGCTAGCATGAGGGCGATGAAACGAACCCTTCCGCTCCTGCTCCTTTCGATCACGACCCTCATGTTTGCGGTCGCCTGCAGCAAGGACGGGAACGCGAACTCCGGCACTACGCCCTCAGCTAGCACCATGACAGGCTCGGCCACGGGCAGCGGGACCCCCGACGCCTTCAAGACGTCCGTCCCGGCCTCCGACCCGATTCCGCCGGACCAGCTGGGCAAGATCAACGTCGTGCTGGCGGGCGTCGACTACCACGTCGGCCAGAACAACTTCGTCTTCGGCATCACGAACCTCAAAGACGAGCCCCAGGGCGGCGCGAAAGCCCGGGCCACCTTCTTCGACCTCAGGGACCCGAAGAATCCGAAGCCAGTCGGCAGCTTTGACGCAGTCGAGAGCGCTCCCGGCGTGGGCCCGGTGGTCACGCATCAGCACGAAGACGGCGAGCACGTCCATGGCGGCCAGGACGACAACCGCGTCGGCTACTACGTCGATTTCACCTTCCCGCACGATGGATTCTGGGGCGTTGTCGTCTCCGCTACGCTGAAGGACGGCACCGAGGGCGCTGCGGACATCGGCTTCAACGTGGGTAAGGAAGCTGTTTTCCCGCAACCCGGCGAGAAAGCCATCGCCAGCGACAACCTGACCAAGAACGACGTGAAGGACATCCGCGAAATCGACAGCGGCGACCCGCCGAACGATATGCACGACGTTAAGATCAAGGACGCCATCGCCGCCGGGCGGCCGGTCGTGGTCGTCTTTTCGACGCCGGCCTACTGCACCTCGCGCTTCTGCGGCCCGGTGAACGAAGAGGTCGAATCGGTGATGGACCTCTACAAGGACAAGGTCGATTTCGTGCACATCGAAATCTGGCGGAACTTCGAGACGAAGGAGTTCAACCCGACCGTGCGCGAGTGGCTAGTCCAGGCGAACGGCAGCCTCACCGAGCCGTGGGTCTACGTGATCGGCAAGGACGGCATCATCTATGATCGTTTCGAAGGCCCCGCCGGCAAAGTCGTGATCGAGCCTGCCGTGAAGGCGGTCGCCGAAGGCAAAACCTTCGCCACCCGGTAAACCGTCTTTTGCGGTCTTACCGGAGACCCGCACATCGCTCGCATAGAATGCCGGGGTGAGCCTCACTGCACCCGAGCGAATGGTCCTGGCACTTGTCCGCGAAGGGCGGTATGACGCGGAGATCGCGGTCCGCCTCGGGCTTTCGAACGAAGAAGTCAAGCGCCGGATCGCAGCCATCTGCACGAAGCTGGGCATGGCCGACCGTGCGGCGCTGCGGGGCGATGTCACCGCCGGGTTCGCTTCGACCGACGACCGCGACGACTGGTCGCCGCTTATCGACTTCACGAGCGACCCGCTCCCGCGCGAATCGGCGCCGACCGAGAGCTACGAGCCAGTGGAAACAGGCGGGCGGAACCCGTACCCGGCCATCGTCGGGATGCTGCTGGCCCTCGGGGTCGCGGCGCTGGCCGCCTGGTGGACGCTCGGCCCCAGCAGCGAAGAGACGCAACCGGAGGACCCGGGCGTGCTCTCGATTACGGACGACCCGGGCACGATCATTGCCGGACACCTGCCGGTCGCTCCCAACCCCGGCACGACGATCATCGCGCGCGTGCCAGTCGCTCCCGACGCAATCTCGACCCAGATGGCAGCGTACGTCGACCCGTTCCGTATTGTCCCGGCCACCCCTTCCACCGCCGTTGGCGAGGGCCTGCGGCCGTAGCAACCTGCCAGCGCAGCCGCCATCTTTCGCCCCGGTAAGGAAATTCGCCGAAAACCGATGGCCGTAACGCTGCTGCGCAATCGCCCGTCCCGCCTGCCTCTAGTATCCTCGCGGGTATGCAAGCCACTGCCGTCACCGTTCGCGTCCCCGCGACCAGCGCAAACCTCGGAGCGGGGTTCGATTGCCTCGGCATCGCCCTCGATCTGACCGCCTCCATCACCGTGACCTTCAGCGCCCACGAGCGCCCGCCGACCGAAGATGTCGGCGAGAAGATGGTCCTTTCCGCGGTGAAAACCACCTACCTGCGGCTCGGCCGGCCGATGCCCGAGAGCGTGACCGCGCACTACACAGTCGCCATTCCGCTCGGCCGTGGGCTCGGCGCCAGTGCGGTCGCGCGCGTGGCCGGGGTGCTCGCCGTGAACGAGTACGAACACAACCCGCTCACCCTGGACGAATGCATGTCGATCGCGAGCGACCTCGAGGGCCACGGCGACAACGCCTGCCCGGCGACCTTCGGCGGCCTCCAGGTGTGCGTCGAAAACAGCGGCAAGTACCTCAGCGTGCCCTGCAAGTACCCTGCGGACGTCCAGATTGCGATTCTCATCCCAGACCATTCGATGCCGACCAAAGAGGCGCGTAAGGCCCTCCCAGAGACGTACAGCAAGGCCGACATCGTCCACAACACGGGCCGCTCGGCGCTTTTTGTCGCCGCGATGGCTGCCGGGCGCCTGGATCTGCTCGATGAAGCGACCAACGACAAGATCCATCAGCCCTACCGCGCCGCCATTTTCCCGCCGATGTTCGATGTCTTCGCAGCGGCGAAAGGCGCAGGCGCACACGCTGCCTGGCTGAGCGGCGCGGGCAGCAGCATCGCGGCCATCTGCTCGCAGGACACTGGCCGGGCCGTCGCCGCCGCGATGCTCGAACGGCTGCAGTCGATGGGCCACACCGGCCGCTCGCTGGTCACGCGCATCGCCGCGCAAGGCGCCGAAGTGGCCAAGGTCGAGCTGGTCGAGGTCTAAGGCCGTGTTCGTTGGCGGGTAAGATGCACGCCGGCGAGGTGCCCACCAGCGTCTCGCTCGTGCGGCGGCTGCTGGCGGCGCAGATGCCGCAGTGGGCGTCGCTGCCCATCGAACCAGTAGCCTCAGCGGGGACGGATAACGCCCTCTTCCGCCTCGGCGACGAGTTTTCCGTGCGCATGCCGCGGATCGACTGGGCGAAGGGGCAGGTGGACAAAGAGTTCGCCTGGCTGCCGAAGCTCGCGCCGCATCTCCCCCTGCCGATCTCGACACCGGTCGCGAAAGGCGAACCCGGCGAGGGCTATCCCTGGAGTTGGGGCGTCTACCGCTGGCTCGAAGGCGACCCTGCCACCCTCGAGCGCCTCGCCGACCCCGTGCAGGCAGCGAAGGAGCTCGCCGCCTTCCTCGTCGCCCTCCAGGCGAGCGACGCGAGCGACGGACCGGCCGCCGGGAGCCACAATGGCGGCCGAGGCGAGCCTCTCGCGAAGCGGGACCGCGCCGTTCGGGCCTCCATCGCGGAATGGGCTGACGTTCTCGATACCGCGAAGCTCACAGCGGCCTGGGATGCGGCCCTGGAGGCGCCACCCTGGCCCGGACCGCCCACCTGGCTCCATGGCGACCTGCAGGCGGGCAACCTGCTCGCGAAAGACGGTCGATTGGCCGCAGTCATCGACTTTGGCACCCTCGGCACCGGCGACCCCGCAGCCGATCTCGCTGTGGCCTGGGCCATGTTCCCCCGCGACGCCCGCGACGCCTTCCGCGAAGCCCTCCAACCGGACGAAGCAACCTGGGCACGCGGACGCGGCTGGGCCGTCTCCCGCGTGGGCGTCTTGCCCTACTATCGCGAGACGAACCCGGTGCTGGTGGGGCTGGCAAGGCAGGCGTTGGAGGCGGTATTGAGTGACGAGGACTGAGGACGGAGGACGGAGGTTGGAGTGCTGAGTGCTGAGTGCTAAGTGCTGCGTGCTGAGATTCCCGAGTAGCGTGGTCGGCCGCCAACTGCACGTCCGACGTCGTGCGAGCCGCCGCCGGTGACGACTGTCGAAGGACCTCAGCACTTCGGGCTCAGCACGCAGCACTCCTGCTCAGTCCTCTCCATGCCCCACTTGCGCAGCAGCGCCCGCCACCACGAGCCGCCGGATGATGTTGCCGGGGCAGGCCCAGTTCGTGTCGAACTCTTCGGACACGTATTGCACGAGCACGACTTTGCCGCCGCCGAAGGCGTACTGGTCGGTACAGCGCGTCTTTGCCTCGGCGAGGTCGGCGGCTCCGGCGGTCCAGTTCGGCAGGCCGGGGGCGTAGTTGCCTGCGATGAGCCGCCACATACGCGGGACCGAGTAGATGCCGACCCTGTGGCCAGTCTCCTGGAGGACGTCGATGGCACCGGCGAGCACCTGTGCGTTGAAGCCGGTGTGGTCGGTCCAGAAGTTGGCGGTCTCGACATCGAGCCACCAGTTGAGGGCGTCGGCGTCGTTCTGGCGCGCCCATTCGATCGCGGCGGCAGTGTGCGTGCGGCCGTAGCGGTAGGCGTGGCAGAACGCGTCCTCGGGGAAGCATTCGGGATGGACGTAATCCGGCCGTGGGGCGTTCGTGTTCATGTAGACCTGGGGAATCGCGGGCGCGCTCTTCGCCCACTCGAACTGGCCCTTGAGGCAGTGGTTGTAGGTGGTGATCCGGCCGCCGTTCACACCGATGATGGCGAAGCTGAGAATATCGGCCGGGAGCTGCTGGCTATCGCACTGCGGCCAGCTGACATCGACGCCGGTGGTGCCGGGGATGATGTCGTGGCTCTTGGGGTTGCCCTCGGGCGACTGGGCGAGGGCGATCGAGGCACTGACGGCGATGGACGCGCAGACCAGCAGGAGGAGTGGCAGGAGGGCGGCTCGTGTTCGCGAGGGCATGCGGTGACCCTGCCACCGTTATGCGGAGTGAGCCAGCATCGGTCAAGGCGGCGAAAGCGCGAGGGGAAGGCGTGGTGTTCATCCGCCCGGGCCTTCCCCTACCCATCGACCACGCCCCTGCAGGCTGCGTCATTGTCGATCGCCTCGATGACCTTCCGCGCCGCCGGGAACTGGACCTCCAGCTTCTCGAGATCACCACGCAACTCCTGGTCGCTCTGATCGAGGCGGTAGTCGGTCGTGAGCTCGAAGTAGGCATCGGCGAACTCAGCGCCGCTGGGAAGCTCCCTGACCTGCTTTGCGTTCGAGGCGGCGTGTTGCTGGCTCTCAGTCGCGAGCTTGATCCAGAGCGCCTTGATCGCCGTCCCTCCGGCATCGGTGGGGGCGGGCAGGGTAGTCACACCGGCGACGTAGGCGTCCAGGCCCTTCTCGATCCGGTCGTATTCGGCCACCAGCTTCGCCTGCGCGTCGGCGGCGTCAGTTGAGATGGCATTCAGCGCGGTATCGGCGGCGATGGCCGTCTTCTGGAACTGCCCGGCGAGCAGGCAGACCTCATGAGTCCACTTTTCGGCGTCCAGGCCGGTCGTCGTGGGACTTGCCTGTGGAGCGGCTGTGGTGGCCGTGGACGAAGGAGATTCTGCTGCAGGGGCGCTCGGGGCAATGGTGGCGGACGAAACGCTGCTGGCCGGGACAGACGGCCCTTCGGCGTCCTCGCTAGAACTCGAACCACCGCAGGCGGCGAGAAACACAGCTGCTGCAACCCAACCGAAATACCATGACCGCTTCATCCGCGTTCTCCTCGCACGTATCCGCCAGCGGCGGACGATTCATCAACAACGAGTGGGCTATGAGCCAACGGAGGCATTCCCGGCCATTCGACGAACTAGCGGCCACTTTACGGCGCGAGCCGGGACGCCGTCCACGTTAAGCGCAGAGACACGCGTGCGCGGCAATCGGCGGCTACACTGCGCGCAGTCCACTCGGAGAGTGACCTCGATGCTCAGCGATCAGCGAATCATGGGATTTGTCCCGGTTGCGGACCCCGAGCGGGCGCGGGCGTTCTTCATCGATGCGCTGGGGTTGGACTTCGTTTCAGGCGATGGTTTCGCGGTCGTCGTGCGTTCGGGCGG
>JBBSKE010000063.1:0-12942 GCA_038256595.1 Tepidiformales bacterium
CTCCACTTCGAGGGTGTTCGAGGTGTAGCTGCAGTTCGGGTAGTTCCAGCAGCCGTAGAACGTGCCGCGGCGAGTACGCTTTTCGACGAGCTGTCCGGTCTCGGGCTCCTCCGGGCAGGCAACGCCGACTGGCACGCCCGCACGGAAATCGCATGAGCCCCCCTCGCGGTTCACGCAGTCGATGTACGGGCCGAACGGGCCGTTCTTCTGGATGGTCACGCCGCCGCACTTCGGGCAGGCGTAGGCGGTCTCGGTCGGCTCGCTTGTGAGGACCGGCTGACCTTCCTCGTTCAACGGCATGGCATTCTTGCATTCGGGGTAGCGCGGGCAGGCGAGGAACTTGCCGTTCCGACCCCACTTCACCACCATCTTCGCTTCCTGGCAGACATTGCAGAGGAAATCCGTCTCCTCTTGCTGCTTCGGCGCTTCGGCCTTGGCCGCTTCGACGCGTTCGCTGAATGTCTGCCAGAAACTCTTCACGACCGACTGGTAATCGAGCTTGCCCTCGGCGATCTGGTCGAGGTCGCCTTCGAGTTCGCTCGTGAACGGAACCGCGACGTATTCGTCCATGTACTGCACGAGCATGTCGTTCACGAGGAAGCCGAGCTCCTGCGGCACGAGGGCGCGGCCCTGCTTGGTCACGTAGTCGCGTTTGAGGACGGTCTGGACGATCGAGGCGTAGGTGCTCGGGCGGCCGATGCCCTTCTCTTCGAGTGCCTTCACGAGCGACGCTTCGGTGAATCGTGGCGGCGGCTCGGTGAAGTGCTGCTTGCCTTCGACGCTCTGCTGGGTGAGGACATCGCCCTCCGCCAGGTCCGGCAGGGAGGCCTCGGCGTCTTCGTCGTCTTCGCCAGGCTGGCGCTCGTTCTCATCGACGCCGTAGACCGCGAGGTGGCCCGGGAACAGGAGCTGCTGGGCGCTGGCGCGGAAGGTGCCACGGACGGTGCCGGCTTCCTTCGCTTCGACTTCGACGGAGACGGTTGCGAAGCGCGCATCGGCCATCTGGCTTGCCATAAAGCGTTGCCAGATGAGCGTGTAGACGCGCAACTGGTCGCGGTCGAGGACGTTGCGCACGCTCTCCGGGGTGCGCGAGGGGCTCGTCGGGCGAATCGCCTCGTGCGCCTCCTGGGCGCCACGGGAGCGGGTGCGATAGACGCGTTCCTTGGCGGGCACATACGGGTCGCCCCAGCGTTCGCCGATGAACGAACGGGCCTGCAGCCGCGCAACCGGCGAGACCGAGAAGGAGTCGGTTCGCATGTAGGTGATGAGGCCGGTCGGACCTTCACCCGGGAGCGAAATGCCCTCGTAGAGCTGCTGCGCGACGCCCATAGCGCGGCTGCCACCCATCGAGAGGCGGTTGTTCGCGGCCTGCTGGAAGGTGCTCGTAGTGAACGGCGGCGCGGGAGATTTCGCGCGCTCGCCCTTTTTTACGCTCGAAACTGCGTAATCGGAGCGCTTGAAGGTGTTATTCAGGCCCGTGGCCGTGGCCTCATCCGGGATGGTCGGTTTACCGCGCTGGCCCGGGAGGCGCGCGAGTTCCGTGTTGAACGCCGCCAGCGCCTTCGCGAGCTGGGCGTGGATGGTCCAGTACTCCTGCGGGTTAAAACCGAGGATTTCGCGCTCGCGTTCGACAATCATGCGCAGGGCGACGCTCTGGACGCGGCCGGCACTCGCCGTCTTGCTCACCTTGCCCTGGACGAACCAGGTCAGCGGGAAGCCGATCAGCCGGTCGACTACGCGGCGCGTCTGCTGCGCATCTACGAGGTCCATGTTGAGGACACCGGGATGGAGGAACGCGGCCTCGATTGCCGGGCGCGTAATCTCGTGGAAGACCACGCGGGAGGACTTTTCGATGGGGATGCCCGCCGCCTCGCGGATGTGCCAGGAGATAGCCTCACCCTCGCGGTCGGGGTCGGTGGAGAGGAAAATGCGGTCCGCGTCCTTCGCGGCACGCGCGATTTCGTCGATAATTTCGCCCTTATCGACCCCACGCTTTTTGTCTTTGACGACCACATATTTTGGCTTGAACGTTTCGAAGTCTTCGACGCCGTAGCCGTAGTTCGGGAGGTCGCGCACATGGCCGACCGACGCGATCACGCGGTAGTCGCTGCCGAGGATGTTCTCAACGGTGCGGGCCTTGGCTGGCGATTCCACGATCACGAGGTTCTTCGCCCCCATGCCGCTTTTTCGTGACCGCGTAGTAGCAACGCGAGCGGCAGGCGCAGCCTTGGCCGGCGTGTCGCCGGTCGTGCTGGCGCCCCGGGCGCGTGTAGTTTTTGTGGCAGTAGCCAAAATGCTCCTCGATTCCCTGCGTGGGATGCTATCGCCCTCCTGCGAGGGCGCCCGCCTGGACCAGTACACGGCGACAAATGGAACTTGCGTGCCGTTCCCAGCGTAATTGCGGGGTAGCGTTATCAGCCTAGAAAGATTAGGACGCTCTTGTCGAGTCCCGAGGGCCCGAATCGCGAATTTTCTTTCCTTATAGATGGATCCGTATCCAGAGTTGTTCCCCGCCAGGCCGGATTTTTACCGGGCGGGTTCATACACCATCGGTCCGCGCTGGCGAACCAGCCCTTTGATTTCGAGCATGGTCAGGGCGCCGCTCACGGCCTGCGAGCCGAGCCCGGTGGCGCGCGCGAGTTCGTCCACATGGCCCGGGTTGGTCATCAGCTGGCGAAAGATGGCGTCCTCATCCGGTGGCAATCCAACCGGCAGTGCGACGAGTGTCTCCATCGCAGGAGCGGGCTCCGCCTTCGTGTGCGAACCCTTCGTCGCGCTCGCTGGGGTCGGAACGGCGGGCTCCGGTTCGGCGGCGGCGGATTCGGCCATCATTCGCAGGGGTTGCTGCACGCTCAGGAGGTTCAGCTCTTCGAGAAGCTGGTCCGGCGTCGCCACAAGCCGGGCGGTGTTCTCGCGGATGAGCTGGTTCGTGCCGAGACTCTGGCGGCTAAAGATGCTGCCCGGCACGGCAAAAACGTCGCGGCTCTGTTCGAACGCCCAGTTGGCGGTGTGCAGCGCGCCGCTGCCTTCGCCGGCTTCGATCACGAGTGTCGCCTGTGCCAACCCCGAGAGGATCCGGTTGCGGCGCGGAAAGTAGTCCGGCCGCGCCGGGATTCCGGGCGGATATTCGCTGACGAGCATGCCGTGCTCGCGGATTCGCTCGGCGAGACCCTGGTTCTCTCGCGGGTAGACCTGGTCGATGCCGCCCGCGAGGACGGCGACGGTTGGCGCGCCACATTCGAGCGCGACCCGGTGGGCGACTGCGTCGACGCCTCGTGCGAGCCCGCTGATGATCGCTACGCCCGCCTTCGAAAGTGACTCGCAGAACGCCTCGCACACCTGCCGCCCATACGGCGTCACGCCGCGAGTGCCGACGATCGCAACCGCACGCTCGAACTGTGGCCCCATCTTGCCGACACCGAACAGCACCGGTGGGCTCTGGGGAATGTCCCGGAGCATCGACGGGTAGTCGCGGTCGAGCCAGGTGTAGGCACGGGCGCCCGCTTTCTCGACGAGTTCGAGTTCCAGGTCGGGGTCGAAGGAGACGCGCGCTTTTTCGATCGAGCGAACGTACTGGGCTTCGATCCCGGCACGCTTAAGCGCTCCTGCAGGTGCGTGCCAGGCGGTCGAGATCGCGGAGAACTCGGCCAGCAGGAGCGCAAAGTTGCGGCTGCCGAGGCCCGCCCGCCGGAGCGCCAGCCAGTAGGCCAGCTCAGCCTTTTCGGGCGACTCGCTCACTTGCCACCGTTCGGGTCGGGTGCGGTCTGGCGGGTGATGCGCAGGCGGCGGATGCGCCGGCCGGACATCGAGAGGACGCGCAGGGTAAGCCCGCCGGTCGTGACCTGGTCGCCAACCGAGGGCAGGCGGCCGAGATGGTGAATGACATAACCGCCGACCGTGTCGAAGTCCTCCGACTCCGCATCGACGCCGAACAGCTCCGTGAGGACGTCGGTCGATTCGCGCGCGTCGAGCACAACTTCGTCGTCCGAGATGACCTCGCGCTCGGGCGGGGCGACGTCGTATTCGTCCTCGATTTCGCCGACGATCTCTTCAAGCAGGTCCTCGATGGTGACCAGCCCGGCGACTCCGCCGTACTCATCGGCGACGAGTGCGAGGTGGGTCTTGAGGATACGCATCTGGGCGAGCAAATTGTCCAGTTTCAGGCTTTCGGGCACGAACTCGGCGGGCCGAAGGAGGTCCTTGAGCGGCCGTTCGCGTCCTCCGTTGGCCACGACCCGGAGGAGGTCCTTCGCGTAGACGATGCCGACCACATCGTCGATACGCTCCCGGTAGACCGGCACGCGGCTGTACCCACGCTCGTTGATGAGGTCGATGACCATCTCCGGCGTGTCGTCGATGGCCACGGCGACGATATCGATGCGCGGGACCATGATCTCGCGGACGGTCTTGTCTTCGAGGGCGATGATGCGCTGGATCATCTTGCGCTCCTCCTCTTCGACGCCGCCGGACGCCTCTTCCTCTTCGACGAGCGAAAGGAGGTCCTGCTGGCGGTTGGGCGCTACGGCGAGCACCGAGCGCGCGATGAGCCGCGCCGGGAGTCCGAAGAGGAACGCCGGGACGAGGAAGACCCGCCCGTACCAGAGCACCATGCGGCTCAGCTTGAGCGCGGTCTGCTCGGGGCGGCGGGCGGCGATGAGGCCGACCGTGACCTGCACGAGCGTCATCCACATGCCGCCAATCGCGACATACCAGATGACATCGCTCGTGCTCTGGTCGCCGTATTCGATGCCGATGAAGGCGAGGAGCGTGAGGAGGACCGCGGAGGAGAGCACCCGCCCGGTCGTGAGTGACCCGAGGAACCCGGCAGTCTGGCCGACGGCGCCGGCGATGGCTCGTGCCCGGGGGTCTCCCTGGGCGGCGAGCGAGCGGATTCGAACGCCATTCGCCCGTTCAAGCGCGGTTTCGGCTGCTGCTGCCCCCGCCATGAGAATCGTCGCGACGACCACGCCGAGGGCGGCTGCTAAGAACCCGGGGTCTGTTGTTTCCATGGTTACTGGTGCCCGTCCGCTTCTTTACGGGCCATCGGTCTCGCGGGCACGCCGGCTACCCGCTCGCCGGGGCCAACGTCTCGCGTGACGACCGCTCCGGTGGCCGTGAAGCCGCCCTCGCCGATGGTGACCGGCGCCACGAGCATGGTGTCGCAGCCGATGAAGGCGCCAGCGCCAATCACGGTGCGGTGCTTGCGAACGCCGTCGTAGTTGCAGGTGATGGCGCCGGCCGCGATGTTCGCCGCCTCGCCGATATCCGCGTCGCCCATGTAGCTGAAGTGATGCATCTTCACGCCGGGCCCGAGGATCGAATTCTTGATCTCCGCGTAGTTGCCGAGTTCGCAGCCATCGCCGAGCACCGCGTTCCCGCGGATGTGGCAGAACGGCCCGACGCGAACCGCCGTGCCGAGCGCCGAATCTTCGATGACCGCCGACTGGATGACGCAGTCCGCGCCGATCTGGGCATCGCGGATGACGGCGCCGGGGCCGATGCGCGTGTTGCCGCCGACCACGGTCCCGCCCTGGATGTGCGTCTGCGGATAGATGACGCAGTCCTCGCCGATCTGGACGTCGGCGTCGATGTAGGTCGAGGCGGGGTCGATGATCGTGACCCCGTCGCGCATGAGGTTGCGGAGAATGCGCTGGCGGGCGACCTGCTCGGTCTCGGCGAGCCGGACACGGTCGTCCACTCCGAGCACTTCGTCGGCCTCGGCCGTGGTCGCGGTGACCCGCCGGCCCTGTGCGATGGCCATCCCCGCGAGCGCGGTGAGGTAGACCTCGCCATTGCGCTGGTCGGGCGGAATCGCGCCGATGTTCGTCCAGAGCCAATCGCCTTCGAAGCAGTACTGCCCGGCGTTGATCTCTGTCGTGATGGGTTCCGTCCGGGGAATCGTCCTGGACGTGCCCCGCGAAAGCTTGGTGTCTTTGGTCTTCTTGTGAATCTTCTTTTTCTTCTTCTTGTGCTTCGTTGCGATGGTTTGTTCGAGGGCCACTACGTCGATGTATTCGCGAATCGCGGTCACATCCCGCGACTGCGGGTCGCGGATCACGAGGCCCATGCGGCCCGGCTCGGGCACTTCGCAGCCGACGAGGCTCATTGCCGCGCCCTCGCCAACCGCCAGCAGCCGCCGCAGCAGCTCCGCGGTAATCAGCGGAGAGTCGCCATTGAGGACGATGACCCGGTCGCAGCCGGCCATGGCGTCGCGGCAAAGTCCCACCGCGTGGCCGGTGCCGAGCTGTTCCGTCTGTTCGACGAAGGTGACGGGCCGGGTGCCCACTGCCGCTCTTACCAGATCTGCTTCGTGGCCAACGACCACGGCGATGCGCGCAGGAGCGAGTTCGAGAGCGGCGTCGATGATGTGGCAAACCATTGGCTTGCCGGCCACCGGGTGGACGACCTTAGGCAGCCGGGAGCGCATGCGCGTCCCTTTTCCAGCCGCGAGAACGACAACGCCGATCTCAACGCTCATCGGGTGTCCCCGCTCGAAGCTGGCTCTGGTTCCGGAGGGTCTGCTTCTTTTCGCATAAGGGACGGTGAGAGACCGTCCACCACAATCCTAGGAACTGGCGGAAACCCCTGTCAATGGCCGAGTGGACCGATCTGCCGGGCAAAACCCTCATTTATATGCGTTCGAGCATCTTCTGGGCCGCTTTCTTGGCCCTGCTGGCCCGTTCCGCCTGGGCGCCGACACACCCGGGGCAGCCAAATTCGCATTCGCAGGCGAGAACCTGGGCGAGGCAGGCATCGACCAGCGCGTGCCGCACTTCGAACAGCTTTTCGGCGAGCCCAACCCCGCCGGGGATGGCGTCATAGAGGAACAGCGTCGGCAGGCCGTTGTAGGGGCTGCGAACGTGCCCCTCGCTGCCGATGTCCCGCGGGTCCGAGAGGCAGAACATCGTTGCGAGGTTCCGCGCGAGGTGGGCGATGCCGTTCAGGCCCGTGGCGATGTCGTCCCGGGTCAGCCCCTGGACGGTCTTCTCGTCCCACGCCAGCCAGATGGCGGAGGTATGCATCGACTCCTCGGGGATGGCGATTTTGCCCCAGCCGACGTTCTCGTGCGTGTACAGCTTGATCTTCTTGAAGATGGTCGCGAGGAAGGTGATGGCCACCTCCCCGAGTTCGAACTGCCCGCCCTGCGAGCCTTCCGACTTGAAGCTCTCGAGCACTTTGAGTTCGACCGCGAGCTGGGCGTCCGTGTAATAGTCGACCGCGACGGGCGAGACGTAGGCCTTCTTGTTCTCCCAGTCGAGGTGTTCGACCTCGTACTGCTGGCCGCGATGGATGTAGATGGCGTCCTTGTGGATCAGCAGCGGCGCGCTTGGCCGGTCGCACTCCCCTATCACCTTCGGGCGCGGCCCCTGCTCGATAATCACGAAATTGTCTGTGCTCGCCGTTCGCAGGCTGACATGCTCGGCCGGGAAGCTCTCGCACATCCAGTAGTAGCGGTTCCCGGAGAGCTGGAGGACGTTCTCCTGGGTGAGGATGTCGAGCATCTCGTCGGTGTGCGCGCCGAACACTTCGCCCATGAAGAAGGGCAGTTCGAAGGCTCCGCATTTCAGGTGGCTGGCGAGGATGTAGAGGTTGTCCGGGTCGATCAGGCCGCTCTCGACGCTGCCCTCGAAGATGAAATCCGGGTTTGCAATGACGTACTGGTCGAGCGGGTTCGATGAGGCGACCATCACAGAAAGGGCCGTCTCCTGGGTGCGGCCGGCGCGCCCGAACTGCTGCCAGAGGCTCGCGAGTGCCCCCGGGTAGCCGGTGATCACGCTCGCGCCGAGCCCGCCAATGTCGATCCCGAGTTCGAGCGCGTTCGTCGCCACGACGCCCCGGATACTGCCATCTCGAAGGCCTTTTTCGACGTCCCGGCGCTCGTTTGGGAGGTAGCCGCCACGGTAGCCGGCCACACGCTCGGCGTCGCCCGGTTTGCTTCGCAGCGACTCGCGCAGGTAGGTCAGGAGCAGCTCCACGCGCGTCCGGCTCGGCGCGAAGACGATGGTCTGCACGCCCGAGGAGATGAGCCGCGCCGCCACATCGCGCGACGCCTTGAGCGACGACTGGCGGATGCCCAGCTCGCGGTTCACGACCGGCGGGTTGTAGAGCACGACCACGCGCTCGCCGGCCGGGGCGCCGCTTTCGTTCACGAGCTCGACCTCGTCGCCAACCAGCGCTTTGGCCAGTTCGCCGGGGTTCGCGATGGTTGCCGAACAGAGGATGAACACCGGGTTCGAACCATAAAACTGGCAGATTCGCCGCAGCCGCCGGAGCACGTTGGCGACATGGCTGCCGAACACGCCGCGGTACATGTGCAACTCGTCGATGACCACGTACTCGAGCGATTCGAAGAGCTTCGTCCACTTCGTGTGGTGCGGGAGGATGGCCGTGTGCAGCATGTCGGGGTTCGTGAGGACGATGTGGCCGGCGGTGCGAATGGCCCGGCGAGCGTCGGCCGGGGTGTCGCCATCGTAGGTGTAGGTGCCGATATCGACGTCGAGTTCGGTCACGAGGCCGTGCAACTCGTCGAGCTGGTCCTGGGCGAGCGCCTTCGTCGGAAACAGGTAGAGCGCCCGCGCCGAGGGGTCCTTGATGATCGTGGAAAGGACCGGTGCGTTATAGCAGAGTGTCTTGCCGCTTGCGGTCGGCGTGACGACGACGGTGTTCTTCCCGGCGAGCGCGCGTTCGATGGTTCGCGCCTGGTGGGTGTAGGGCTGCTCGATACCGCGCCGCTGGAGCACTTCGCGCAGCTTCTCGCTGACGCCCTCGGGCCACTCCGCGTACTTCGGCCCGCGCGCCTCGATTCGGCGAACCACGACGTCGGTCGGCTTCGCCTGCAACTCGGCGACCACGCGTTGCGCGACGATATCGGTCGGCACGGGGCGGACGGCGGGCAGCGGAGTGGTGGGCGGTGGCTTGGCCATGAAAATCAGATCCGAACAGACGTTCTAGGAACTATCGGTCCCCGTTTCGGAGCCGTCAAGCCCTTTGCTGCGACCTGCAATGCGTCTGTGATAGAAAGCGCGGCAACACTTCCCCCGATTCGATTGCTGCGACCGTAGTATTGGGCTCGCGACCATTTCGTCGCAGGGAGTGCTTCATGGCTGGACATACGTACAAATTGATTGACCTGGTCGGCTCTTCGGACAAGAGCATCGAGGACGCCATCGAAGGCGCGATCGACCGCGCTTCGGAAACCATCAAGAACCTCGACTGGTTCCAGGTGAAGGAAGTTCGCGGGCAGATCGTCGAGGGCAAGGTCGCCTGGTACCAGGTGAGCCTCGGCGTCGGCTTCCGCGTGCTCGACCCGAGCGACCTGCACAAGGACGGCTAAGACAACGCAAAACTGCCGCTCGTGTTTGACGGGCGGCAGTCATAGGTGGGGTCCAGGATACTTGCTAGCCGAAGAGGCCCTTCGCCTTCGCGCCGAGCCCGCCCTGGAGCTTATCCAGCGCCGCAGCCACCTGCTCATTGTCCAGGAGTTCCGTGATTTTCTCCGGATTCTCCTTGAAGAATCCCATGACTGTGTTGATCGCCTGGTTGGCCTTCGCTTCGTCCAGGCCGACGCGGTCCATCAGTAGTTTCACCAGTTGCTCGTTCATCGTTGCCTCCTTCCGGGAGAGCTTTAGTCTCGCGTTGCCGCGACGTTTTCGCAACGCCCAACAGAAGCGCTCGCGCCCAAGCGAGTGCGCGTGACGTGCGACCCGGGAGCGCGAGCGGTTTCCAATGCCGACTGTCGCATGGCCGCCACGTCCCCACGTCGGCAGCCAGCCCGGGGTTGCACATTCCGCGCGCGTCGAACTGGCACGCACTCCCTCACGGTCGCGCTTCTGTGTTTGTTCCGCCAGTTGCCCGGGATGCCGAGTTCGCGTTAGCTGGTATCCATGTCTGAACTGCCCGAACACGTCGTCCGCAATCGCGCCCAGTGGGACCTCTGGGCCGAGGAGTACATCGAGCCCGGCAAGGCCGCCTGGGCCGCCGAGCCGCGCTGGGGCATCTGGCGCATCCCCGAGACCGAAGTCGGCATGATCCCGGATGTCTCCGGCAAGGACACCATCGAACTCGGCTGCGGGACGGCGTACGTCAGCTCCTGGCTCGCTCGCCGGGGCGCGATTGCCGTCGCGATCGACAATTCGCCCGCCCAGATTGCGACCGCCCAGGCGCTGCAGGAAGAGCACGCCATCTTCTTCCCGATTCTCCACGGGAACGCCGAAGCCGTGCCCCTGCCCGATGCGAGCTTCGATTTCGCCATCTCCGAATACGGCGCGAGCATCTGGTGCGACCCCTACCGCTGGATCCCGGAGGCCTCGCGTCTCCTCCGTCCGGGCGGGCAGCTCTCGTTCCTGGTGAACAGCACCATCATGATGCTCTTCGTCCACGACGACCCACCCGGCGAGATCCCGCAGCCGGCGAGCACGACCCTCCAGCGCGACTACTTCGGCATGCATCGCTTCGAATGGAAGTCCGACAACTCGGTCGAATTCCACCTCACCTATGGCGACTGGATCGACCTCCTGCGCGCGAACAACTTCACGGTCGAGCGGCTGATTCACCTGCGGCCACCCGAAGGCGCCACCACCCGCTACGACTACGTGACCGGCGACTGGGCGCGTCGCTGGCCGAGCGAAGATGTCTGGATCGTGCGCAAGGGCTCGTAAAACGGTCTCTTTTCGAACGCGGGCGCCGGTTGCGGCACGCCTGCAACGCGGGCGAAACCACCCATTCGACATGATGCCCTCGCGGCGCAAGCCAGCCCTTGAGGAGACACCACCATGCCCGTCTGGGACGCCTATCTTTCCGAACGCGACAAAGAACACGCCCGGCTCTACTGGGAGAAGAAAGAGCCGTTTGGCCTCGGTTCAAAGCCGGCCCTGCTCGTGATCGACAACGTCTACGGCATCCTCGGGCCACGCAGCCCGCTGATGGATGTCGCCGGGGCGTTCCCGGCCAGCTGCGGCCTCGAAGGCTGGGAGGGCGTCGACAAGACGGTCGGACTCATCGCCGCCGCCCGCGAGTTCGGCGTGCCGATCTCCTACGCTCGCCTGCGCGACGATTTCGGACCCGGTTCGATGCGCAAGTCCGGCGCCCGCATCTCTGCCGACCCCGAGCGCATCCCTGCGAAGATCATCGAGCGCATGGGCGATATCGTCGATGAGATAGCCCCGCAGCCGGGCGACTTCGTCATCTCCAAGACCAGCGCCTCGATGTTCGCCGGCACGGAGCTCATGTTCTGGCTCACCCAGAACAAGGTCGACACTGTCATCTGCTGTGGCAATTCGACCAGCGGCTGTGTGCGCGCGACCGTGGTCGATGCCGCTGCCCAGCGCCTGCACGTCGGCCTGGTGGAGGATTGCACGTTCGATCGGACCGAAGCCTCGCATGCGATGAGCCTGTTCGACATGCACTGCAAGTATGCCGACCTGCTCGATGTCGAATCCGCCCGCGCCTATTTCGCGAGCGTCGCTACCCGGGTGGCGGTCGCCGTCTGAGTTCGGGTCCGAAGTGCCCGGCTGGGTGCGCTCCTCGCCCGTCCGGGGTCATCTCCCGCGGAGCTGCTTACTGCGTCAATGGGTTCCGGCGGCGCTTCCGTGTCCGGCCGGTACTCCCGTCG
Source organism: Tepidiformales bacterium (assembly GCA_038256595.1). Classification (GTDB taxonomy): domain Bacteria; phylum Chloroflexota; class Dehalococcoidia; order Tepidiformales; family Tepidiformaceae; genus JBBSKE01. The sequence continues at coordinate 11,612 of JBBSKE010000063.1, forward strand.
CCTTCTGTCGATGTGTCGACCGCCTCGACCCAGCCAGTGCTGTCCTTGCATGCCGGGCATTCGCCGATGGGCGCGTCGCGCTTCGCCTCTACCAGGTAGCCACAGGCGCAGCATGCCGCCGTGCCCTCGAATGGCGGTGCGAGGTGGCACTCCGTCGGCGCGGAGAAATCCGAGTCGTTCTCGGGGAGAATTGGTAGCCCCGGTAGCGAGTCGTGTGGCTGATACATCCAGACGCTCACCCGGCCCGAAGGTTCGAGGTAGGCGCGCTTCACCTGGCCGAGGTGCTCGATGCCCTCTTCGCGCAGGGCGACGAAAAGCTCGTCACGGGCGAATCGCTCGGTAGTCAGTGCCTCGAGGTCGAGCACGCCATCGAGCACCAGACGGCGGGGCTCGCTTTCGACGAACTTCTCGATCGCCGAATTCCGATCCGAAGCGCGCACGAGGCTGCGCTGCAGCAAAACGACGACCGTAACCACGACCATCCCATGGACGAGCGGAACGTCCGGGTAGAGCATCGGGTCGCCCACCGCGGAGCCGAGGGCGATGATGATCACGAGTTCGAACGGCGAGAGCTGCCCCATGCCGCGCTTCCCGAGCAGCCGCACGATCGCCACCGTATACAGGAACATGAAGCCGGTGCGGAAGGCGACTTCGAGCGCGAATGCCGGGTCCAGGTCGCCGAGGAACATCCGCTGCAGGTCGAATATCCGGATCTCTTCTTCTTCCATGCGGCGGCTTCCTCCGGCGCCCGGCGTCCGGGCTGGTTGCTACTTCAGGTCGGGGGCGATCCGGCGGAAGAGCTCGATCTCGAACTCATTCGTGACGCTGCTCTCGCCCGCCGAGATCATCAGGTCGCCGACCTTCACGTAGATCGTGCCGGCGTTGTTCACCGCGTCGTCGCCGATGCCCGGGATGGGCGTCGCGCCGGGCTTGAAGAGCGAGTCATAGTCGTCGGAGGGGCTAATGACGACCTCGACGATCCCCAGTCCGCCGCCTACGGATTCAATCAGGAAGCGGCAGGATGCGCGCGTGCGAATGCTCTGCTGTTCGGCCGTATATTCGCCGGGTTCGCGGGTGACCGTGTACGTCGTGGTTACCCCTGTGCCCCCGAGACTCGCGTTTTTCGCGACCTCGGTTGCCTCCGCGTCGGTGAGCATCGGGCAGACATCGAGGGCTGCGATCTTGGCGCTCGTGGCAGCCTTGTCCGAGGACGAGCCACCTCCACCGCCGCCAGAGAGCGCAGTCAACTCGGCCGAGATGTCGTCATCGCCGCCGGTTGTTGTGTCGTCGTCGTCTCCGCCGCCGCAGGCAGCGAGTGGTAGGGCAAGAAG
>JBBSKE010000064.1:0-12778 GCA_038256595.1 Tepidiformales bacterium
CGAGCACTTCGTGGATCCAGGTGGAGATGGCCACGTTCGAACCTTCGATCCGCGCTTCGATGCCGCGCAATTCGAACACGTAGTCAATCCACGGCAGGCCGCCAAACCAGGCAATGACCACGCCATCGATGCCCGGTCCGATGGCAAAGCCCTCGTCACTCGAGGACGTCAGGGTCATCCAGATACTGGTCGAGCTGGTCTCGACATCGACGCGTGCGATGTCGTTGCGCTCCACGTCTGGCTCGTCCGGGTCTTCGAACGAAAAGGACTCCCAGTGCGTGTCCGAGGCGGCGGCGGGGACGAAGAGGCGGTAGGTCGCGGCGCCGGGTGTCTCGGCCCGGGTGGGAGTGGCAATTGCTCCGCCAGTCGCGACCGCGATGGAGGAAACGACTAACAGGAGGACGAGTGCCGCTCTCATGCGGGCAGTATGCACTGCCGCTTCGAGCGCGAGAAGCGTCACTGCGGGCGGTCGAAATTTAGCCAGCGAGTTCGGGGTGCGCCACGGGTTGTCGTCTTTGGCGCAAAGGCGGGTAGGGCCTTGCGGATTTAGAACACATGTTCTAAATTTTGGTCATCCTCCATGCCCCAACACCGAGGTGAGATACGAAATGACCATTGCCCTTCTCGACCGACCCGATCCCAGCACGACACGCGTGCCACTCGAACCGCTGCCGCTGCCGAGGCGCATTGATGCGCTCCCGGAGTATACATCGTATGCGGATAACGGCTGCAACCTCTATCCGTCCTGCCTCACATGCCCGCTGCCAAAGTGCCGCTACGACGACCCCGGTGGGGCGTCCGCGATGCTGCGCACGGGCCGCGACGCGAGCATCGCCCGCCTCGCCGACCAGGCAGGCACCACCGTAGATACGCTCGCGCGGCAGTTCGGAGTCTCCCGCCGCACCATTTTCCGCGTGCTCCACAATCGCCAGCAGCGCTGTGCCCGCGCTCGGAATAGCGGCTAGTTGTTAGCCGTTAGCTGCTAGCGACTAGCTGCTAGCACTATTCGGTGGCACTCCTTGCTGACGTTCTGAGATGTCGTATTCCGAGGCTCGTTCCGAGCACTTTGTGCATCAGTTGTTCACATGCAAAAACGGCGAGGATTGGTTATGAGCCAATCTTCGCCGTTTTGGCGTTGTTCGAACCGTTGCGGGGTGTTCCTACGGGACGATTGGTTCGGGCGTAGGGGTTGGGAGGTCGAACCAGGGCTCGGGCACGAAGTGTTCGGTCCGGGTTATGGGTGCTCCCGGCGCCGGACTGGCCAATGGCTTCTCGATCTCTTCCGCTTCGCCGAGGTACTCCCATGGGTGGTCGTACGGCTGGTCCGGGTCTTCCTGGGGCTGGGTGCCCTGGGTCCACCATTTCGCGCGGAAGACGCTCGTATCGTGCTGGGCGACATCCCCGGCGACGTAGACCTTCTCGCCAGACCAGCGCGGATAGGTGCCATTCGCGACCGGCTTGCTGGCGATAATCGCCGCCCGGTCGAGTTCGAGCACGGGCCCGAGGTAGCGCCAGGGCGTGTCCCAGATCTCCTTCACGGGAGCGTCGGGCTGGTTGCCTTCGGTCCACCACTTCGCCTCGTAGACGCGGCCCGACCAGACGACCTTCGCGCCTTCGGTGTACGACTTCACCGAGCGCCAGATGGGGTAGGGGCTCGTACGAGGGTCGTCGCGGGTGATGGCGCCCGTGGGCGTCGGCGTCTCTTCGGCGCCTTTTTCGTCTTCGGCGGGCATGCCGGCCGCGAAGAGGCGCGAGAACTCGCGGGGCTGCTGCTTCACGCCGCTGCAGGTGTTCGATGCGCGGGCATCATCGACAACCGCGCCGCACTGGATGTCCCGGTTCGCGGACCAGAACGAGACGCGCCCGAGGTGGACCTTCTGCGCGAAGGACATCATCGCCCGGGCGTCACCGAGGGTGAAGACTTCGCCGGGAACGTCGTTCTGGCCGATCATCGGGGTCGCGCCAATGCGGCCCCAGATCTCCTTCTCGGTGAGCGGCGTGCCGGCGCGCTGGTAGGCGCCATCGACCTGCTGGAAGGTCGCCAGGAGGGCCGCTTCGTTGCCTTCGCGGACGTTCATGGTGCCGAGCGAGGCGCTGTAGTTCATGGTCATGACGTTGACGCCGGCGAGGTTCACGCCCGCCTGGAGCGTCGTGTCGATGAGGGCGATGGCGCCGGCATCGAGGCCGTGCGGGGCCACCGGGAGCGTAAGCCAGACCTGGAGGTCCGGGTTGGCGCGCTGCAATTCGACGATGGCGGCGGCACGGCGCGCATTGGCCTCGCCGTTCGCGATCTGCGCGCCTTCGATGTCGAAATCCACCACCGTGAGGTCGTAGCGGTCGATCACCATCTGATATGCGGCGACGAGCTTCGCCGGGTCTTCGCAGACGACGGCGATTTCGTCGTTGAGGAGGCCGCCGAAGGAGACGACGGCATCGCCACCGCGCTCGCGCAGGCGCACGATGCGGCGGTCGAGGTCGAGCGCGCGGGAGGCGGCGTCGAGGCTGTAGTAGCTGCCCCAGGAGGGCGTGCAGGCGTCGGCCGGGTCCGCGACGATGAAGGCGAGGACGACATCGCCCGAGGGCTGCTCCGCCGGGTCTTCGAAGTGGAGCGTCGGCGTGAGCGTGACATCGACGTATGGGGAGACCCAGATGTCGGCAGTGGTGAGGCGGACTTCGGCGACAATCGCCATCGTCCAACGCGCGCTCACGAGGACGCACCCGCTGAGGACGAGGACGGCGACGAAAAGACGGGTGAAGGAGAGCCGCGTCTTCGGAGGCGAGATTGCGGGCTGTGTGGTGGGGGTTGCCCTGGTGGTAGTCATGCGCTGTCTCTCCGGGCGGGGCGGACGAACTGGGAAGGCACCGTGGTGGGTTCGGTCCGCAATCCATGGTCCAGCCCGTCACTGCGGGATGGTTGGCGGCGCTCCGGCATGTGGTCGAAGGCGGCTAGGGCGACGGCGATGGGCGTGTTGCGCGCCACCTCCTCGGGGATGGAACTGCCCACGTAGAGGATCGAGGCCCAGTGCTGACCCAGGACTGGCGCCGGGCGAGCGGCCGGGGGACGGTAGACGAAGGCGCGGATGTTGATGAAGACATCGGCGATCATCGCTCGCGCACCGACGAAGGCGAGGCAGGCGTAGGTCGTCATGACCAGGTTCGTGAAGGCGAAGGAGCCGTGGATGTACGCCTTCGTGTCGATGTCGTGCGTGAGCGTTCGCGCCGAGAGCGCGACGAGGAGCACGGGCAGGAGCACGAACATCAGCGGGGCGACGGTCCGGTTCTGCACCTTGGGCGTGCGGGCGAAGGCGATTTTCTGGCCGCCAATACCCTGGACAATCGACTGGATGGTGCCTGCGAGGCTGACCGGCAGAAGCAGCAGGTTGAACCCGTAGACCGGGAAGATATCGAGGCGGCTGTAGCCGACGCGCTTCAGGTCGCTCGACATCGCGATGAAGTAGGGCAGAGCAGTGAGCACTGCGAAACGGCTGAGGAGCTCGCCTTCGAACGGGTAGAAGAGGAGCATCAGGAGGCCGATGCTGGACCATGAGATCGAGGCGAGGTAGTTCGTGCGCAGCAGCATTTCGGCCGGCCCGGGGCGGGACACGCCAGGTTCGCGGTTGCGCAGCAGCTTCCAGAGCTTCGGCAGGATGACGAGGCCGCCGTTCGACCAGCGCTGCCGCTGGATGACGAGCGAGCCGAAGTCGACGGGCGTGGCGCTGTAGCTCAGCCGTTCCGGGTAGTTGTGGAGCCGCCAGCCGCGCGCTCGCAGGTCGATGCTGGATTCGGTGTCCTCGATGACCGTGCGGTCCTTGATATAGCGGCGAATGACGAAGCCGTCCTCGCTCGATTCTTCTTCGAGGTCGTTCAGGGCGATTTTGCGAATGACCGCGTTCGCACCGACCCAGAAGGTGGCGTTGTAGCGCGTCATGCCCTGGTGGACGATCTGCTGGATGTCGGTGGTGGCGCCGGCGATGCGTTCAATGCGCGAACTGACCGCGCGGAAGGCCGAATATGGCGTCTGGACGACCGCGACGTCGGCGTTCTCCTCCTGCTCCATGAAATAGACGAGGCGGAGGCAGTATTCGGGCAGAAGGATGCTGTCGGCATCGACGGTCAGGACGTAGTCGCAATCGGGGACCACGAGGTCCGGCGTGCGCGGCCCGGCGGGAACGAGGACGCGGCCGCCGGGCGAGTTGGCGATGCTGTAGCGCCCGCCCATAAGCCCGACGTAGCTGTTCAGGTTCATCGCCTTGTTCGCCTCGTGCGAAAGCGAGGCAAACTGCTTCCGTTCGAAGCTATCGAGTTCGACTTTATAGGTATGGACGAGCCGCTTGTAGAGCTGGTGGACGCGGTGCCGGCTGACATTCGCGGAGCGGTCCCTGGAGGCGAAGGTGAGCGCTTCGGCCGTAGCGTGGAAGTCCTTCGCCATGCGATCGAAGAACTCGACCGCGACGAATTCGTCGCTGTGGTCGACCTTCTCGAGGGCGGCGCCTTCGCGGAGGAACCACTCGCTCGCGTCTTCGTAATGGTTGGCCAGCCGCCTGAGGGACTTCGCCGAGGCGATGTGGCCGTGCTCGTTGTCGGCTTCGAAAGCGGCGAGGGCGCGTTCGAACATAAGCCGCGGAGCATCGAGTTGCGCCTGGACAGATTTCGGCAGCGCGCGCGCCTTCGCGAGCAGGTCGCGGTGGTCCGGGTCCGTGGGATCCGGCGGGTCATCGACGAGGAGGACGACGCGCAGGTTCGAATACTCCTGGAGCGCGGAGGAGAGCAATGTCTGGCGGATGAGCCGCTCATCTTCCCGGTAGGAGGGGATGATAACCGTGACCGCGGGCTGGACGTTGTCGAAGTAGTCGTCGATGGCGCTGCGCGGCACCCGGCGGTGTTCGCGGATGCGGCTGAAGTTGCCGAGGCGCGCCAGCAGATAGGAGAACGCGGAGGCGGAGAGCAACGAAACGAGAATCACGTAGACGCTGGTTTCGACCACGATTCGCGGGCCGAAGCCGGCGCCGTAGACGTGAATCGCCTGTTCGATGACGTAGGCGATCCAGGCGGTCGCGGTGAGGAAGAGCGCGAAACGGGCGAGCGTGAACACTGCCCGGCCGGGAACGTCGGCGACAATTGGCGCGCTGATGACGTGTTTCTTCGTCCGCCGGAAGCGGCGGCGCTGTACGTCTTCTACGGGCGCGCTGGGTAACTCTTGAGCGATCGTCCGGGGGGTTGCAGACGGCATCGTTGTTTGTTGCTCCATTGTTTTGTTCGCCCGCGTTCACGATTCGTCCGCCAAATCTGGCAGACAACGAGCGCGAGACCCGGAGTTCCGTCATCTCCCAGATTGACAATGAACGAGCGCCAAACGAGGGATAAGTATGGAAGTGCCTGAGACCTGTGAGGATTTCTCCGGGGTAGCCGGGGCGGAAACCCTTACGAACGCCGCGTGGGGCGTTTGCCAGCGTCATCATGGGACGTGACGTCAAGAAACGACCGATCCGCCACATAATCAGCCGAATGAGGGGCTCGTGCTTCGAGCTCCTGGGGCGGCCCGGCGAGTGTTCTGCGCTCGCCCGGGCCGCGGTTAGTGACCACCTGGCCTCGACGTCAGCTACACCTGTGGCAGGCGGTAGACCCGCTGCGCGGTGTCGTGGAACATCGCCGCGCGGTCTTCCTTCGAGAATCCGGCCGTGAGCTTCTTGAACTGGTTCCAGAGCACCGTGTAGGAGCAGGAGAGCTTGTCGACCGGGAAGTTGCTTTCGAACATGCAACGGTTCGGCCCGAACTGCTCGATCGTGTGGCGATACCAGTCGCCGTTGGCAGCGAGGAGTTCGTCCGATGTTGGCGGCTTCTCGCGCGTCTCCCAGCCGTAGCCGTTCACGACCATCTGGATGCCGCCGACTTTCGCGACCACGTTCTGGCACTTCGCCAGCTCGGTGATGAGCGGCCTCCAGCTCGCGAACACCTCGTCGCGGCGGCCGGCCCAGCTGCCAATGCCGACCGGCCCGCCGAGGTGGTTGAAGATGATGGTCGTGTCCGGGAAGGCGCGGGCAAGGTCGATCAGGTCCTCGATATGCGTGTGGTAGACCCAGCCTTCGAAGGTGAGCCCGTACTGGCGGAGGTAGGCGTAGCCCTTGCGGAAATCCGGGTCGAGGAGGACGTGGTCCTTCATATCGGCGGGCTGGTAGGGGGCGATGTCCTTGCCGGCGAAGGCTGCGCGGTGGCGAATCCCACGGAAGCGGTTCGGGCTGGCGGCAATCTGCGCTTCGAGGACGGGCGCGACGCGGTCCCCGAGGCAGAGGTCCGCGCTGCCGACGATGCCGGAGGCGAGCCGCTGCTCACCGTAGCGGCCACTCGCGCTGATCGCGGCGATACCCTGCACGAACTCGGTTTCGCCGACCACCTTGAACTCTTCGGGGCCATCGGCGCGGTACATCGAAGTGCATTCGACGAAGACGGTCTGGCGCACGTTGTGCTCGGCGGTATCGGCGACGAGATCTTCGATCAGGTAGCTATTGTTGGGCCGATCCCAGAGATGGTGGTGCGGGTCGATGATGGGGAGCTCGGGTTCGAGCGCCTCTTCTTTCGTGAGCGTAATCCATTCGGGTCCGTTGGCCATGACGCGTGCTCCTCAAGCGAAGTTCGATGAGGAGGGACGCTACGCCTCGCGCAGGCTATCGGCCAGCGCAAGTAACGAGGACTGAGGTATGAGGACTGAGATTGGAGTGTGTGCTAAATCGCTAAGTGATTGCCGAGAGCCGAACTCAGTCCCCAGTCCTCAGTCCTCGTCACTCCGACCCCGGCGCCCCCGCGAGCATGACCGCGCGCGCGGCGTCCATCCCCGGGCGGACACCGACGATCCGGACGATCGCTATGTCGAGACCCTCGGAGAGCCGCGCGAGGGCAGCGCGCGCGCCTGCGGCCGGGCCGTAGTAGCCCATCTCGCGGAGGAATTCGGGCGGGAACATGTCGACCAACTCGGCCATCCCGGCGCCCTCGTCGCGGCGCGTTTCGATCCGGGTGAGGACGTCGTCGTAGCCCATGCGGCCGAAGTGGCCACGGTAGCCGCTCGTCTTCGAGGCGCCCTTGCGAGCGAGCGCGTAGCCCATGAAGGCGCGCACGAACGACTGGCGGGCGGCGTCTTCGTCTTCGTCGATGCAGACGCGGATGTACTCGGTGACGCGCACGGCCGAGGGGTCGCGGCCGGCCTTCTCGGCGCCCTTCGCGATCTGCTCGCGGCACCACTGGCGGAAGGCGGGGGCGGTCCAGTTGAGGCTGACGCCGTCGGCCAGTTCGCCCGCGAGGCTCAGCATCTGTGGACCGAGGGCGGCGATGTAGAGCGGCACGTTCAGCGGCCGCCCGGTGACCTGGAGGCCGCCGAGGGTCACGGCAGTGCCCTTATACGTGACCGTTTCGCCGGCGAGCAGCCCGCGCAGGGTGACGAGGTAGTCGCGCATCATGCGCACGACCGGCCACGCGGGGAGGCCGTAGGTGTCGCGAAAGTCGCTGCCGTAGATGCCGCCCGTGCCGAGCCCGAGGATGAATCGCCCGCCGGTGATCTCGGAGAGCGTGCCCGCCTGGCTGGCGAGCGAGGAGACCGTCCAGAGGGGCACCGGGATGACCACGATGCCGGTCGAAATGCCGCCGTCGACGAGGTCGGCCGTGGCGACGTTCCACTGCGCGCAGACCTGGAAGCCGTCGCGCGTTGCCGGGCCGCTGGGGGTCCAGGAACTCTGGTAGCCGCGCCGGGCCGCCTCGCGGACGAGTTCGCGCGATTCCGGGAAGCTCAGCCCGAGGCTGGCATCGATGCCGATTCCGTATTCCATGATTGCTCCTGATGTGGGTGGGGGCGTGTCCGCTCGTGTTCGTCGTTCGAATCTACACCTGCCTGCCTCAATACGCGGCGCGCGGAGGCGACTGGGCGACGTAGATCAGCTCCGGGCAGTGGGCAGTGACGGCGCTGCGGTCCCAGTCGCCGTAGAGCCGGTCGAGGACGAACCCGGCATCGGCGAGTGAGGCTTCGATCTCGCGGCGGTCGCGGAAGACGAGGATATTCGCGTCGTCGACACGTTCGCCGCCGGGGAAAAGGTAAGACACGACGTAATCGACACGGTGGTTGCGCACGGAGCGGACCTCGTACCAGGTTTCGAGCAGGCCGTCAGGTGTCTCGACCGTTCGCAACGATTTCTCCCGGGTCCCCTGCTCCCAGGGGCGAGTCAGCGGATTGCGGGTCTCGAAGGCGAGCCAGCCGCCGGGCCGCAGCGCGCGATTGATGCGGCGGAGAGCGTCACTCCAGTCGTCATCGGCGACGAAGAACTGGGCGACGTGCCCGGTCATGAAGACGAGGTCGGCTTCGGCCTCGCCCAGCTGCTCGGCGCCACCTTCGACCCAGCGCACATCGCCGGGATTCGGCTTCGCGCGGGCATCGGCAAGCATCGGCGCCGAGGGATCGACGCCTGTCACGCGGTAGCCCTGTTCGGCGAGGAGGAGGGCCAGCCGCCCGGTCCCGCAGCCGAGGTCCAACACGTCGCGCGGCCTGAGTTCGTCCGCGAGTTCGAGGTAGAAGGTCGTGTCCTCTTCGTGGAGGTTGATGGTGTCGTAGAGCTGCGCGAGCCGGTCGCTGGTGAACATCCGGCTACTTTACGGTCGCGAGGAAGTCGCGGATAGCGCTGCCGAGCTGCCATCTGCCACCGTCCATCAAACAGAGACGCGTAGGGTCAGGAGTTCGTTTGAACGAATCTCGTCCTCCCGTGCGACCAGCGCGTCGAGGTCATCGGCGATGGTGATGAATCGGCCTGACAGCGCGTCATATCGCCCTGACGCGAGCTTCGTGCAAAGCTCGGCTGCCGCCTCTGGGGGAGAGAACATGCTCGCCGGCAGACTCAACCCATACGAGCGAAGCAGAGCGGTATCCACTACACCCGGGTGGATGGCAAAGGTCGCTATCCCGGTTGATTCGAGCATGGCTGCGAGGCCCTCATTCAGTCTGATGACGGCCGTCTTCGCGATAGAAGTCGCCATCATCCCTGGAAATGCGCGGGTACCGCTCAGGCTCGCCACATGCACAATGCGGCCGGTACCAGCGGCGATCATGCCGGGAATTACCGCGTGGTTGAAAAGGAACGCACCACGAACGGCCCCTTCGATGCATTCCCACCAGGCATCCGGGTCGACTTCCCAGTCTTTGCCGGCCGGGCCCGCAGAGCCTGCATTGTTCACCAGCAATGAGATCTGCCCGAAACGGTCCATCGTCGTGGAAACGGCGCGTTCCACCGAAGCGGGGTCTCGAACGTCTGCAAGAACCGGTACGCAAGCACCGCCGGCGGCAGTAATCTCGTCGGCCGTCAGCTGCACCTCATCCCGGCTGCGAGCGACAACCGCTACGCCAAACCCATCGGCTGCAAGCGCAAGCGCGACTGCCTTTCCGATGCCGCGGCCCGCTCCGGTGACCAGCACCACTTGGTTCATTTGTGGATCCGTCACTCGGGTGCTCGCTTTCCTGTCCAGCAATCGACATATGCAGGTATCCGCCGGACTCTACTCGCCCTATCCAGGGTTGTATATATGAGCAATCGGACCGAACATTCGCGCTCGAAGAGAACCCGGCGCTGAGCCGACGCGGCATTCACGGCAGAAGCCTCGACGCCTTGCGCTCACCTGGATGTGGTCCCAACGCAATAGCGGTGCGCGAGACGCTTTACTTCAACGCCACCAAAAACTCGCGGATAGCGCTGCCGAGCTGCTCCCACTCCATCAGGAAGGCGTCGTGGCCGTGGGGCGAGGTGACCTCGCGGTAGGTGACCTCGTTGCCGTTCGCGCGCAGGGTGGCGGCGATCTCCTGCTGGTCGGCGAGCGGGTAGAGCACGTCCGAGTCGATCCCCATGACCAGCGCGGGGCCCCGGAAGGCGGCCAGCGCGGCGGCGGCGCCACCCCGGCCGTGACCGACATCGAAGGCGTCCATCGCCTCGGTGATGCGCATGTAGCTGTTCGCTTCGAAGCGTTCGACAAGCTTGTCGCCCTGGTAGTGGAGGTAGGCTTCGACTTCGAACTGGCCGGCACTCTCCTCGCCCGCGGGGCGCTCGTGGCGGCCGAAGCGCTCGCCGAACGAGGGCGCGGAGCGGTAGCTGATCATCGCGATCATGCGGGCGAGGGCGAGGCCGCGCTCGGGGCCGCCGGAGCCGTGACGCAGGTAGTCGCCGCCATACCACGCCGGGTCCGAACGAATCGCCTGGCGTGCACATTCATTGAAAGCGATGCACCAGGCAGAGTGCGCGAGCGAGGTCGCGATCGGCATGAGCGAGCGGAGCATCTCCGGCGCCTGGGCGGCCCATTCGAGCGCCTGCAGGCCGCCGAGCGAGCCACCGACCGCCGAGGCGATGGAGCGCACCCCGAGCGAATCGAGCAGCTTCCGCTGGACGGTCACCATGTCGCCGATCGTGATCTTCGGGAACGCGCCGCCGTAGGAGTGGCCGGTCGCAGGGTCGATGGAGCGTGGGCCGGTGGTGCCGTAGCAGCTGCCGAGGATGTTCGAGCAGATGACGGCGAAGCGGTTTGTATCGAAGGGCGCGCCGGGCCCAATGAGCGGGTCCCACCAGCCCTGCTCCCCGGCCGCGCGCGCACTCCCGGTGAGCGCGTGGCAGAGGAGGATGGCGTTGTCGCCGGCCGAGGAGAGCCGCCCGTACTGCTCGTAGGCGGCTTCGACCCGTTCGAGCCGGCCACCGCCTTCGAGCACAACGGCGCCCAGCTCCGCGACTTCCGTGGGGCTGCTAACGTTCGGCATCGCTGGGATCCCTCAAAAGCTCCGCGAGAAGGTTGAACGCGTACAGCGGGCTCGTGAACCGGAGCGAATCCGGAGCCGTGCGTTCGACGACTCCCAGGGACTCAAGCTCGGCAAGAGCGTCTCGCAGTTCCGGGTAAAGCGACGGGCTGAAGTGCAGGTGCCTGAGCTGAGATTGCTGGCCCGGGCCGGCCGTGACGACCCGCACGACCGCCGTAAGCAGCGGGTCCGCAGACATCACCGGGGCAAGACGTTCGATGCCCGTTCGTGCCCCAAGGCGCGAGGCGGCGATGCGAGCGGCGGTCCTCGCCTCAACCTCGTCGATCACGCCGTCATCGTCACGGTCGAGGGCTGCCTGGCCAAGCTCGTGGAGGGCCGTCGGCAAGCCTCCCGAGAGGTCCACAAAGACTTGTTCCGCGCCCTCTGTCAGGCGAATGCCAGTGGTGCGAAAGGCGACTCGGAGGAAGGCGCGTTGTTCATCCTCGCGAAGAGCAGAGACGACGACGGGCTCCAGCAACCGCCCGAGCGAAGGCTGCGCACGAACGAGGGCTTCCCGTCGCTCCGGATAGCCGACGAACAGCAGGAAGAGGGGCAGCTGCGGGCCGGACGTATACATCTGGTCCAACACGCTTTTGAACCAATTCGCGAAATCGGCACTGCCCGCGAGGCCATTGATGTCGTCAAGAACGAGGAGGAGACCCTCCGGCTTCGGGCGAAGCTGTTGAATGACGCCATCCAGTGCTTCCGGGAAGGCTCTTCGGAGTGAAGCGAGGTCACTTTCGGCCGGCGCAAACTCCACTCCGACACCGAACAGCTCGACCTGGCGGATACGCGACCCGAAGATCTCCTTCAGACGGTTGAACCACGTCCGGGAGACATTGTCCTTCAGGAGCCGATCGAAGATTTGCGCAATGAAATCTTCGATCGTGTGGGCTCCACCGAGGTGAACGTGGGCCGCGAGGAATCCGTAGTCCCGTTCTGCTTCGGTGCGAAAGAAGCTGGCGAGCGACGTCTTGCCCATGCCCCGGCCCCCCTGCAGGAACATGACGCTGGCGCGGCCCGAACGTGCCACGGCAAGGCCACGCCGCAACTCTTCCAATTGGGCGGCTCGCCCAACGAAGAGTTCCGGCGCGACCGGAAAGCCTGGCATGAACGGGCTCGGCCCATCCCGTGTCACGGGCACCTCCAGCGCGGCGACTTCTCCCTCGGCATCGGCTCCTAGCGTAGGCTGCTGAACCAGCTCAGCACACCTGGCTATGAGGCGGCCAGGGCCTGGTCGAAGTCGGCGATGATGTCGTCGATGTGCTCGATGCCGACGGAGACGCGGATGAGGTCCTGCGTGACACCGCTGCTCACCTGCTCCTCTTCGCCGAGCTGCTGGTGGGTGGTCGAAGCCGGGTGGATGACGAGCGTCTTGGCATCGCCGACGTTCGCCAGCAGGCTCGCGAGCTTCACATTATTAATGAAGCTCTTGCCCGCTTCGAGGCCGCCAGTCACGCCGAAGGTGAGCACGGAGCCGAACTTTCCGGGGCGCAGGTACTTCTTGCCGAGCTCGTGCGACGGGTGCTCCGGGAGGCCCGTGTAGTTTACCCAGGAGACCTTCGGGTGCTTCTGCAGCCATTCGGCGAGCTTCTGGGCGTTCTCGTCGTGGCGATCAACGCGCAGGGAGAGCGTTTCGAGGCCGATGAGGTTGAGGAACGAGTTCATCGGCGCCTGCGACATGCCGAGGTCGCGCAGTCCTTCGACGCGGGCGCGGATGATGAAGGCGACGTTGCCCATGCCCGGGAAATCGCCGAAGACGTCCCAGAACTTCATCCCGTGGTAGCCCTCGGAGGGCTCGGTGAACATCGGGTGCTTGCCGTTGCCCCAGTTGAACTTGCCGCCATCGACGACGACGCCGCCGATCGAGAGGCCGTGGCCGCCGATCCACTTCGTGGTCGAAGCGACGACGATGTCCGCGCCGTGGTCGAGCGGGCGAACGCGGTAGCCGCCGGCGCCGAAGGTGTTATCGAC
>JBBSKE010000065.1:0-12741 GCA_038256595.1 Tepidiformales bacterium
AAGCAGCGAGCCATCGGCCAAGGCTTTCGGACCTGGACGTCAAAGCGCCGACGCTCATCATCACCGGCACCGAGGACGCGATTCACCAGGAGGCGTTCTTGCTGCAGCAGAAGATCAAGGGTTCGGAACTGCAGATCATGGCCGGCGCCGGGCACTGCACGATGATGGAGCAGCCCTGGCTGTTCGATGACATCCTCATCGCCTTCCTCGAAAAGCACGGCCTGATGAACCGCGCCGAACCCGCGCGCTGACCACTTCCGCCCCGAATTCGCACCAAACCCGGAGGATGACACGTGAGCAAGATCCATGGACCGCTGTACTACGAACGAACCGGCCGCGTCGGCCCGGTGATGGCGTTTCTTCCGCCGAACCCGATGGACCAGGCCACCTGGGTCTACCAGATGCAGCATTTCTCGACCTGGTTTCGCTGCATCGCCATCGATACCGTTGGATATGGCCGTTCGCCCAGCGCCGACGACGGCGTGACCGCGGACGAGATCGCCGAGGCATTCTGGGACGCCATCGACGAGGTGGACCCGGAAGGCAAGGTGATTCTTGCCGGCTGCTCCGGCGGGTTCATCTATTCGCTCATCATGGCCAAGCTGCGCCCCGAGCGAACGGCCGCCATCGTCCTGACGGGTTCGGGGATGCTCGACGCATCGCTCACCGAGAACAGAATCGAAATGTACAGCACGCAGGGCGCGGCATTTCGCTGGCGGCACATCTTCAATGACTACAGCCCGGCCTTCAACGCGACGCCGATGTCCCACTACTTCGCCAAAGTGATGACCGAGCGGAACGACCTGCTCGATATCTCGACCATGATTCGCCAGTTCCGGGCGCTCGCGGTCCCGGATGCGGACCTGGCGCCTGGCGTGAAGCCGATGATTCCCCCGGATTCCTGCCTCAGTCCCACCGCTCCGGTGCTCATCATCACGGGCACGGAGGATTTTCTGCACGCCGGGTCGTTCGAGATGCAGGCAAAGATCAGCGGCAGCGAGCTCCAGATCATGCCCGGCGCGGGCCACGCCTGCCAGATGGAGCAGCCCTGGCTCTTCGACGACATCCTCATCGGTTTCCTCGAAAAGCACGGCCTGATGCAGCGCGGCGAGCCTGCGCGCTGACGATGTGTTTGGCACGATCTTCAGGAGGCTCCAGGACTACGGCTCTCGTCAGGGCAGCGAAAAGAGCGGCTTCGGCAGCGCGCCTTCGAGTTCGAGCAGTTCGCGCTTGAGGGCCAGCCCGCCGCCATAGCCGTGGAGCGAGCCGTCGCTGGCGACCACCCGGTGGCAGGGCAGCCAGGGCGGGACCGGGTTCTCGCCCATCGCCTGTCCGACGGCGCGAATGGCCGAGGCTGGCGCACCGATGTGGCGAGTGAGCCAGCCGTAACTGCGCGTCTCGCCTTTCGGGATCTCGCGCAAGGCCAGCCAGGCGGAGCGCTGGAACTCCGAACAGGGCCCGAGGTCGACCGGGTAGGCGTCGAGGTCACCGCCACCGTGTTCGGCGAAGGCGATCAGCGCCGCCCGAATACCGGCGACCCGCGGATCGTCGTTACTGGCGTCGCTAGCGAACCCGGCTGGCAGAAGGCGCTCGCGAACGGCGTCCTCGGTGGGTTCGAAGAGTGTGGCGTAGCGGATCCCGGCGGGGGAGAGCACGACGCCGGACCAGCCGAGTCGCGTCTCCACCGTAATGGTCACCAGGTCGCTGTGCGCCACGTTCGCCTACTTCTTCGCCGCCAGGTCGGCGGGAGCGCCCGGCTTCTGGCGGCGAAGAAGCACGCGCATGAGCGTCTTGCGCAGCCTCTTGTAGGCGCTCTCGACCTCGGCGTCATCGAGTTTCGATGTCTCCGCGCGGCCGTAGCGCGCTTCTTCGTAGGCCCGGGCGAGGGTTAACGCATCCGGTTCGCGGCCGATAGCGGAGCCGAGGCGCGAGGACCACTCGCGCGGCGTCTCGTCCCGGCTGCTGCCGAGGCCGGCCCAGCCTGCTGCACGCTGAGCCTTCGCCCAGAGCTTCACGCGGCCCTCGAGTCCGCCGAGTCCCCAGTTCCAGGCGACTCGTCCGGAGACGTAGCCGAGTGCGGCAATCCCGGCGATCCCGGAGAGTACGTACCAGGCCCACGTCGGTACCAGCGGGTCGCCGGCGATGATGGGCTCTTCAGCGGCCGCTTCAGTCAGCGGATTCTCTTCGATCCCGAGGTCCTGGCTGCCGAGCGGATCGAACGGGTCGATGAATTCGAGGCCCATCTCAGGGATGATTGGCTCAGCGGTCGTTCCGATGCCGCCAGCGCCGCCGCCATCGCGGTCGGGGGTCGGATTGAAGGTGATCCAGCCGTACTGCGGGAAGAAGACTTCCACCCAGCTATAGGCGTCGTCCTTCTTGACGGTGTAGGTCGTTTCGACGGCGTCGGTCGGGTCGAGGGCGTAGCCAACGGCGATCCGGGAGGGGATGCCGATGCTGCGCAGCATGACGGCCATCGCCGAGGCGTGGTAGTCGAAGTAGCCGCGCTTGAGGTCGTCTAGGAAGAAGCCGACGCTGTCCTCGCCCGGCGGCGATGCGGCCACGGCGAGGTCATACGGGTATTCGCGGAGGAAGGTCTGCAGGGCGATCGCCTGGTCGTATGGCGTCGAAGCCTCGCCGATCGCGCGAATCGCTTCCTGGCGGACAATCTCCGGGACGTCGTTCGGGAGCTGGAGGTAGCGCTCGGTGACC
The DNA here is from genome assembly GCA_038256595.1 of Tepidiformales bacterium. Taxonomy (GTDB): domain Bacteria; phylum Chloroflexota; class Dehalococcoidia; order Tepidiformales; family Tepidiformaceae; genus JBBSKE01. The sequence continues at coordinate 2,710 of JBBSKE010000065.1, forward strand.
CATTCGGGGTACTGAGTGCCGGCCGCTGTGAGCTCTTCCTGGGTGGCGACACTGACCGAGCCGAAGCTGGTGTAGGCGTCGTCCGGGTCGAGGCTGACACGGCTGCGAATGCGTTCGATATCGCCCTTGAACCCCTTCGGCGTGTCTACGAGGGTGGTCACGTTCGTGGTCAGGGGCGTGCCGAGAGTGAGGATCGTACTTTCCGAATCGAGGATTTTCACGCGCAGGATGGTGACCTGGCGCTTGATGTAGTCGGTGGCGGATTCGCCCTCTTCGAGGCCGCGAGCATCGACGCGCGAGGTTTCGCGGTCGGTCGATTTCCAGCCGTTGCCGGTGTACTCGTCATAACTGGTGGCGCGAATAAGCCCGGGCTCGCCGCTCTGCACTTCGAGCACGGGCTTCGTGCCGAGCTTCACGCTGCCCTGGATCGGGAGGATGCTGCCGAAATTGTGGAGCTTGGCGCCCTTCCGGGAATCGACGTTGTGGAACAGCCGCGCGAGCGATTCGGAGCGGTCCGTTACCGGCCTCACGACCGTGTCGAAGGTGCTTTCGACCGCGCTCGCCTGCTTACCGAGCGGTACCATCCAGGCGAAAATGATCAGCGCAAGGGCGATCCAGATGGTCACCTGGAGTGAGCTCAAGCTGACGAAATCCGGATACTCGACGCCCTGCCTCTTCCAGCGGTCCTGGTTTTTCTGGAGGTGCATGCGGGCGATGAGGATGATGGCGCCGAAGGTGAAGACGATGAAGGCCGCGCTCGGTTGGCCGTTCAGGAAGCTGATGTTCGCCAGCAGCACGATGCCGCCGGGGACTATCGCCAGCCAGGCGTTGTGCCATTTGTAGAGCGACCAGCTCGCCATGTAGGCGGCGAGGAAGGTGATCGCGTGGACGAGGGTGACGAACGGCAGGTTGTCGTTCGAAATGTCATTCGCGCGGACCACTGCCCACCACTCGCTCATGCGGACCTGGAAGTCGGCGAGGCGGTCGCTGAGGGTGAGCCCATCGGCGAAACTTTGTGCGGCGAAAACGACGACGACGAGCCCGATGACGAAGGCCACCGGGTGTACGGCAAGCGCGCTAAAGCGGACGCGGGCGGCGAACAGGCCGACCACGAGGCCAGCCATCGCCGTCGGGACCACTGCCGGCATGCGCGCGACCCATTCGGCCTGCTGAATCGAAACCGCAATCGTGATGAAGCAGATCAGCGCTGCGCCGAGCGTCAGCCAGTCCTCCCAGCTCATGACGAGCCGCGGCGCCTTGACCGCGGCATCGCTGACGCGCCGGCTCATCGAACGTTGCAGAGAAACGTTCATTCCTGCCATACGGGTACCCCCCCGGAAGACGGGCTCAGGGCGAGCGTGAGGTCGTCACCCTTGCGCACGACGTAGGTCGTAATGTCGCTGGCGGTGAGCTGTCCGAAAATGAGCAACGGAGAGCGGTTCGCCCCAAAAGTGCTTGGGTCGAGCAAGACCACGGCGACGCGCACGCCGCGCTGGGCGAGCGATTGCACGGCCGTGAGCCAGAGGTCGTCAGTGGAGGCCGTCACGATAATGAGCGTGGTGTGGCGGCCGAAGCGGCGTTGTTCTTCCATCAGGAGATTGCCGAGCGGGGCATCGCCCACGGCAGAGACGGTCGCGAGATTTTCGAGCACGCGCGTCAACTGCTGCGGGCCGCGCTCCGGCTCCGTCACCTGCAGGTCTTTTCCGAACGTGATGAGCCCGACCGAGCGGTTATTGTTCACGAGGTAGTGCCGCGCGAGGCTGGCACAGACGCGCACGCCGTACTCTTCGGTGCTCTCTTCGCCGCTGCCGGCGTTCGTGCGCTGTTCGAGGTCCTGGACGATCCAGATGTCGCTCGCGGGGTCCAGTTCGAACGTTTTGACCATCATCTCGCCGGTGCGAGCGGTCGAGCGCCAGTGGATCCGGTTGAAGGCGTCGCCCGGGGCGTATTCGCGCACGCCAGAAGCGTTGGGAGTGACGTAGTGGGTGCGTTTGCGGAAGCGCCCTTCGCCCGGCAGGTTTGCGGGCGGTGCGTGGAAGTGGGGGAGGTCAACGACCGGCGGGTAGACGAGGATCTGTTGCATGCCACCGAAATACTCGACCCGCCGGAAGAGCCCGAACGGGTCCGTGCTGACTACCCGGACCGGGCCCCAGTCGTAGAGGCCGCGACGCGTGAGCGGGGTATCGACAAGCCAGCTGCGGTGGCCACGCGGCGGCACCATGATGACGCGACGGGAGCGGTGCTTCGGCAGGTCGCTCGGGTCTTCGACTTCGATCCAGAGCTTCGGCAGGAAGCCGCGGTTGTGGACTTCGATGTGCTCCTGCGCCTCCTGGCCCACCTGCGCGCGGTCGGTCCGGCGCTCGGCGCTCACGACCAGATTGCGCACGTTGTACCAGGCGATGAACCAGCAGAGCGGGATGGCGAAGGCGATGACGTAGGCCAGGCGGAAGAGCAGCCAGAAGCCCGTGCCCGTGGCCACGAAGACCGAGACGAGCAGCAGCAGCACCAGCAGGCTGAGTGAGCGCCGCTCGGGCGCGAGCGAGTAGCGGATGAGTCTCCGCATCTTCCCGGCCTTTCTACACGCGAGCGCGCGCGCCCGGGACGGGCACACGGCTCAAGCACGAAGAGACGACGTCGGCGACGGTGGTGCCTTTCACCTTGGCGCCCGGGCTCATGATCACGCGGTGGCCGAGCGTCACGAGCGCAAGTTCCTTCACGTCGTCCGGGGTCACGAAGTCGCGGCCGTCGAGCAGCGCCTTCGCCTGTGCCGTGCGGAAGAGTGCGAGCGAACCGCGAGGGCTCGCCCCGAGGTAGACCGCCTCGTGTTCGCGGGTCGCGTTCGAAAGAGCCACGATGTACTGCTTGATCAGCGGGTCGACATAGATCTCTTTGACCGCGCGCTGCAGTTGCAGGATCTCCACCGAATCGGTTACCTGCTGGATCGTGTCCACCGGGTGCTGCGTCTGCTGGAGGTCGAGCACGGTCACCTCGTCCGTCGGCGTTGGGTAGCCGAGGTGGATGCGGATGAGGAAGCGGTCGAGCTGGGCTTCTGGCAGCGGGAAGGTGCCTTCATATTCGATCGGGTTCTGGGTCGCGAGGACCATGAACGGCGCCGGCAGCTTGTGGGTCACGCCGTCGACCGTCACCTGGCGCTCTTCCATCGCTTCGAGGAGCGCGGACTGCGTCTTTGGGGTCGCGCGGTTCACTTCGTCGGCGAGGACGATCTGGGAGATGATGGGGCCTTCGCGGAATTCGAAGTCGCCCTCTTTCTGGTTGTAAATGGACACCCCCGTTACATCCGAAGGCAGGAGGTCCGGCGTAAATTGAATGCGCTTAAACGTGCAACCCGTCGATGTGGCCAGCGAGCGGGCGAGCATCGTCTTACCGACGCCGGGGACGTCTTCAATGAGCATATGACCGCCGCACATGAGGGCGGTCACGGCAAGGCGAAGCTCCTTCTCCTTGCCCACGATGACTTTCGTGACGTTTTCGATGATCCGTTGCGCGACAATTCGGGGCTCTTCCAACGAATCTCTCCTCTTCTCACCAATGCAGCCGCGGGGCGTAGCCCCAGCAGTTCCGCGAGATGGCCGTAGTATAGCGATCTCGCGGCGTTGGGCGTGGTTAAGATCCTCGATCCCAGGAAACGCGCGGTCCGGGGCGGTCCGAGACGGCGACGCGCTGTACTCCCTCCCTCGCCTCCTGCCCCTCCCCAGATCGGGTGACGCCGCCGCTCGCAACCCGCGAGACACTGGCTGCACCAACCGCAGGAGCTCTCCATGCTCATCGAAACCGAAATCGACATCGATGCCCCCGCCTCCGTCGCCTGGGCGGTGCTCACCAACATTCCCCAGTGGCCCACCTGGACCGATTCGGTCGATTCTGTCGAATCCGCGAACGTGACTCCGCTGCGGCCGGGCGCCTCGGCAGCCCTCTCGCTTCGTGGCGGCCCTACGACCGAGTGGGTGGTCACCGAAGTGAACGCGGGCGAGTCGTTCACCTGGGAAGCGAAGATGCTGGGCGTCACAAGCACGGCGGGGCACGTCGTCGAATCGCGCCCCGGCGGCTGTCGCGTGCGCCTCTCGGTCCAGCACAGTGGACCCGGCGCGATGCTCCTGCGGCCGTTCCTCAGGCGCGTCACCCTTCGCAACCTCGCGCTCGAGGCTGCCGGGCTGAAGCGCCGCAGCGAGGAACTCTCCTTCGCTGCGTAGCAATTCGAGAATGTAAAGCGGAGGGGAATCGCACTCGCAATCGCAGTCATGCCTGCCAGCGGGCGGGCCGCGTGCTACACTGGCGCTTCCCAATCTCCCAGGAGCCTCTCCGCTATGACTGCTCTCGGTCGTCTGCTTACCGCAATGGTCACCCCGTATGACGCGGATGGTGCGGTGGATTATCCGCACGCCCGCCGCCTCGCCGCCAGCCTGGTTCGCGCCGGGAACGATGGCGTGGTGGTCACCGGCACCACCGGCGAATCGCCGCTGCTCACGGACGACGAGAAATACGGGCTCTGGGAATCAACCAAACAGGAACTCGGCAGCGATGCAACGGTCGTGGCGGGCGCGGGCACGAACGATACGCGCCACTCGATCCATCTCAGCCATCTCGCCGAAAAGGCGGGCGCCGATGCGATCCTCGCGGTCGTCCCCTACTACCTGCGGCCGCCGCAGGAGGGCATCTACCAGCACTTCAAGGCGATCGCCGAAAGCACCAGCCTGCCCGTCATTATCTATAACGTGCCCGGCCGCGTCGGCGTTGGCATGACGATCGAGACCGTGCTGCGTTGCGCCGAGATCCCGAACATCGTCGGTAATAAGGAAGCGAACGGCGACCTCGCCTACACCGCCGAAGTGATGGAGGCGGCCCCCGATTTCCAGATCTGGAGCGGCAACGACAACGACAATTTCCACCTCTGGTGCATGGGCGCCTGGGGGGCAATCAGCGTCACCTCGCACATCGTGGCGTCACAACAGAAAGAGATGCTGAATCTGATCCTTGCGGGCCGCCTGCCCGAGGCCGCCGCGATTCATCGCCGCCTCGTCGCGGTGACGAACGCCGCCTTCCTGAACGGCAGCCCGAGCTCGATCCGGTACATCTTGCGACAGCTGGGCGATGACATTGGCGCGCCCCGCCTGCCAGTGGTCGAACCGGGGCCGGAAATTGGCGCGAAGATCATGGCGGAGATTCGCAAACACCGCGTGGACGTGGCCGTCCCGGTCTAAATCCGCGCGCTCAAGGCCACATTCGTTGAAGATAGACAAAGCGCCGCAGATTTCGACGGTTTGCTATAGTAGATCCCGGGAGGCATTTGAACGCTTTTGAAGGTAACGCTCGAACGGCTCCCCGAGAGCCGCGTACTACTTGATATTGAAGTCGACCAGGAACGGCTTGAGAAGTCGCTCCAGGTTGCCTACCGCAAGGTCGCGGGCAAGGCGCGCATCCCGGGTTTCCGCCCTGGCAAGGCGCCTCGCCACGTCGTGGAACGCATGATTGGCCGCGAAGGATTGATTCGCGAAGCGCTCGATGCTCTCGTCCCCGACGTCTACAACGACGCCATTAAAGAACACGATATTGACGCCATCGACCAGCCCGACCTGGAAATCACCGAGATCGAGCCCGTGCGCTTCAAAGCGACGGTCGCCGTTCGCCCCACCATCGACCTCGGCGCCTACACCGAGATTCGTGTCGAACAGCCGGAAGTGGCTTTCGACGAAGAAGAAGTCGACCGCCAGATTCTCCGCCTCCAGCGCGGCCGCGCCACCTATGTGCCCGTCGAACGCGGCGCCGGGTGGAACGACCAGCTGATCGCCGGCGTCATCGGCAAGATCGCGCCCGACGCTCTCAAAACGGACGAAGACGATGAAGCCGACGACAGCAGCGAAGGCGACGACGCCCCGGCAGCTGAGACTGAGGCCGAAGCCGAAGCTACGACGGCTGAAGCTGACGCTGACACCGAAGTCGCGATCGCTGATGCCGAACCGCTCGAGTTGATCACCTTCATCGAAGATGACGCTGCCGAATTCTCCCTGCGCGATGGCGAAGAGCTCCTCGTACCCGGGCTGGCGGAAGCGTTCCTCGATATGAAGGCCGGCGACAGCAAAGAGCTCGAACTCGAGGTCCCCGAGGACCATCGCGTCACGCAGCTCGCGGGCAAGAAGTCCTTCTTCACCATCACCGTCAGCGAAGTCAAAGAAGAGCAGCTCCCGGAGCTGGACGACGAGTTCGCCGACTCGGTGAACCCGCAGTTCAAGTCGTACGATGAGCTCCGCGCGGACATCGCCCGGCAGCTCCGCGAACGCGCCAGCCAGGAAGCCGAAATCGATTTCCGCAACAAGGCGATCGACGCGCTCCTCGAATCCGCGACCATCGAATACCCGAAAGTCATGGTCGACCGCGAAATTGACAACGTCATTCGCGACAGCACCGGCAACGACGCGCAGTCCTACCGCGCCTATCTCGAACGTGTCGGCCGCTCCGAAGACGAGTTCCGCGAGACCTTCCGCGAGGCTGCGGATATCCGCGTTCGCCGCGGACTGGTGTTGGGCAAGCTCGCGGATGTCGAGAATATAGAGGCGACGGTCGACGATATCCAGGGCGAACTCGAAAAGATGTTCGCCGAACTGGCGGAAGACGACGGACGCTTCCGCCAACTGTTCGACACCGAAGTTGGCCGGGAGACTGTCCGCCGCGACCTTGTCAACCGAAGAACAATGGAACGGCTCCTTGAAATCGTGAGCAACGGCACCTATGTGGCGCCAGAGCCTCCCCAGGCAGCAACTGCCACGACCGAAGAGACAGCCGATGCCTCGGACTCCCCCGTGGAGACCGAGGCACAGGAGGAAACTGAATGATGAATCCGTCGAGCGAGATGCATCCGCTCGTCCGGGCGGTTATCCCAACCGTCATCGAGAGCGGTCCCCGTTCGGAGCGCGCCTTCGATATTTTTTCGCTTTTGCTCAAGGAACGTATCGTTTTCCTGGGCACACCGATCGATGATCAAATTGCCAACCTGATCGTCGCGCAGCTACTCTTCCTGCAGCGCGAAGACCCGGAGAAGGATATCAGCATGTATATCCACTCCCCGGGCGGCGTCATCACCGCCGGGCTCGCGATTTACGACACGATGCAGCTCATCGAGCCCAAGGTCTCCACCATCGCTGTGGGCCAGACGGCTTCGATGGCGACGGTGCTGCTCTGTGCCGGCGCGGCTGGTAAGCGTTATGCGCTTCCGAACGCGACCATCCACATGCACCAGGCGCTCGGTGGCGCCCGAGGCCAGGCATCGGATATCGAAATTGCGGCGAAGGAGATCCTTCGCAACAACGAGATTATTCGAAACATCATCGCTACTCACACGGGTAACCCCGTTGAGCGCATCACCAAGGACTTCGACCGCGACTTCTACCTCGACGCCGAAGGCGCCAAGGCATATGGCATGGTCGATGACATCCTGGCGCGACCAGAAGACGCGCTGAAAAAGTAACGGGGGCAGGCCTTGGCCGGAAATCGAACCAACCGCGTGCAGTACCACTGTTCGTTCTGCGGCAAGAACCAGGACCAGGTCCGGCGGCTCATCGCCGGGCCAGGCGCCGTCTACATTTGCGACGAATGTGTAGACCTCTGCCGGGAAATTATCGACGAGGAGTCGGGCCAGCACGCGACATCGACCACCGCCAAGGCGACAGCAGGCGGCGGGCAGCGTGTTCCGCCGCCGCGTTTCATCTTTGACCGCCTTTCCGAATACGTCGTCGGGCAGGAACAGGCCAAGAAGGTCCTCTCCGTCGCCGTCTACAACCACTACAAGCGGATCAACTCTGCCGGCGAACCTGGCAGCGATACCGAGCTCGAAAAGTCGAACATCCTGCTCGTCGGCCCAACCGGCACCGGCAAGACGTATCTCGCCAAGACGCTCGCGAAGATCCTCGATGTGCCCTTCTCCGTCGCCGACGCCACCGCTCTCACCGAGGCCGGCTACGTTGGCGAGGACGTCGAAAACATTCTCCTCCATCTGATCCAGTCCGCCGATTTCGATATCGCGAAGGCCGAGCGGGGCATCATCTACATCGACGAGATCGATAAAGTGGCGCGCAAGGGTGACAACCCGAGCATCACCCGCGACGTCTCCGGCGAAGGTGTCCAGCAGGCCCTCCTGAAGATCATCGAAGGCTGCGTTGCGAACGTTCCTCCCCAGGGCGGCCGCAAGCACCCGCACCAAGACTTCCTGCAGATCAACACGCAGAACATCCTGTTCATCTGCGGCGGCGCCTTCGAAGGCCTCGGCGACTACATCGAAAAGCGCCTCAACAAGGACCACATCAAGCTCGGATTCGGCGCCAGCCGCGCCCTCCGCGGCGTCGATAAGTCCGACGAGCTGCTGACCCACGTCACCCACGACGACCTGATGGAGTTCGGGCTCATCCCCGAGTTCGTCGGCCGCCTGCCGATGGCCGTTGGTCTTCAGTCGCTCAACCAGGACGCACTCGTGCGCATCCTCACAGAGCCGAAGAACGCGCTCGTCAAACAGTACCAGCGCTTCTTCGCGATGGACGGCGTCGAGCTGCAGTTCACGGATGACGCCCTCAAGGTAGTCGCCGACGAGGCGATTCGCCACAAGACCGGCGCCCGCGGCTTGCGAACTGTCCTCGAAACCGCGCTCATGGAAGTCATGTACGACATCCCGGGCCGGACCGACGTGAAGAAGTGCATCGTTAGCGCCGACACCATCCTGAACAAGCAGCGCCCGCTGCTCGTCACGCGCGGTGGCCAGACCATCGACATCGACATCGAACCGGTCAGCGAAAGCGCCTAGCGCCCGCCCCGGTTCGAACCCTCGCCCCACAACGAACGCCGGCCCAGAAATGGGACCGGCGTTTCTGTGCCCCGTGCCAATAGTTCCATCGCCCCTAACCTCGAGCAGCAGAATCCCCCGCGATCCGCTAGAGTGCGCGCGGCAGTTTCGCCGCAGAGGAGCGCACATGGCAGGAAGACTCGCGGGCAAGGTCGCAATCGTCACGGGCGCGGGCTCGCAACTTGATGAGGGCATCGGCAATGGGCGCGCCGCCGCCATCCTGTTCGCGCGCGAAGGGGCGAAGGTCCTCCTCGTCGATCACAAACTCTCGGCCGCCGAAGTGACGCACGCCGCCATCGCAGCCGAAGGCGGCGAATCGGCCACTTTCGAGGCGGACGTCACCGTTTCGGCCCAGTGCGAGGCGATGGTCGCCAAGGCCGTCGAGCGCTGGGGGCGGCTCGATATCCTCCAGAACAACGTCGGCATCGGCGGTAACGGCAACGTCCTCACCATCGACGAGGACCACTGGGACCGCGTCATGCGCGTCAACGTGAAGAGCATGATGCTCACCAGCCGCTACGCCATCCCCGCGATGATCGCATCCGGCGGCGGCGCGATCACCAACATCAGCTCCATCGCCGCCCAGCGCCCGAGCGGCATCACGCCATATTCGACCTCGAAGGGCGCCGTGGAGTCGCTGACGAAGGCGATGGCCGTCGACCACGCGAAGGACGGTATTCGCGTGAACGCGATCGAGCCGGGACCGGTCTACACACCGATGGTCTACGCCCGCGGCATGACCGACGAGCTCCGGGAGCGCCGCCGCAATTCGAGCCTCCTGAAGCTCGAGGGCACGGCCTGGGACATCGGTCACGCGGCCGTCTACCTCGCCTCCGACGAAGCGCGCTATGTCACCGGCGTCATCCTGCCGGTCGATGGCGGCGTCAGCCTCGTTGGTCCGTCACGCCGGTGACCCGTACCAAAGTAGGGGTTCCGGGACTGGCGGCGGCGCACTACGCTACGAGCATATCCGATACGGAGAAATTCTATGTATGACGTGATTGTCGTTGGCGCGCGGTGCGCCGGGTCCCCGACCGCAATGCTCCTCGCACGCGCTGGCCACAAAGTCCTCCTCGTCGACCGCGACACCTTCCCGAGCGACACGATTTCGACCGCTTATATGCAGCCCGACGCGATTATCCGCATGCAGCGCTGGGGCCTTCACGACCGGCTGGTGGCCGCCGGGA
>JBBSKE010000066.1:0-12557 GCA_038256595.1 Tepidiformales bacterium
ATGGTCTATATCAACGGCGCCTGGCGTCAGCTCAAGAAGACCACAGGCAAGACGACGGTCTCCGCGAACTTCACGCAGAGCGGGCAGCTTGTGAACCTGCTGATCTCCGGCCAGGCGACTAACGGCAAGACCAACGTCGCCGTCGAAATCAAGACCGGCGGCCAGGGCATCGAAAGCGGGCCGTTCGTCGTGCTGTTCAACCCGGCGGACGAATCGAGCGACGTCTCCGAGACCGTCACCCCCACCATGCTCTTCAACGAAGTGATTACCGCCGACGAATCAGCCTTCTCGCTGGTCTGCAATGACGAAGCAGTCGCCTTCACGATCAGCGGTTCAGGTACCGACCTGATTACGCTCATGCCGCTTGCCCCGCTTGGCGCGACCTCCGTCTGCGTCCTCACGGTCGATCGGACGCTCGTTAGCGATCTGGACGGCCTTGCCCCGGCTACCGGCGCTGGCACGCAGTCGATCACCTTCACGGTCGGCGGCAGCCTCGATACCGCCCCGGAAGTCGTGCTCGCGAATTCAACGCCGAATTCCGACACCGCCGAAATCAGCAACAGCGATACCATCCAGATCGCCTTCTCCGAAGCGGTCACGTCCAACCACGCAATCTCCGTCGTCTGCGGCAGTGTCTCCATTGATGTCATTGAGACCCCAGGCGTAAGCAACACCATTAGCGTTGCGCCGGTCTCCGGCACCTGGCCCAACGGCGCCTCTTGCGTCCTGACCGTCGACAAGGACCTCGTAACCGATAACGACCTCGACGATGGCGCCGACAACATGGTTGCCGACTTCGTCCTCAACTTCACCATCACGGCCGCATCAGGGGTGCTGCCGATCACGTACCTTGAAGTGATGGGCGCCGCTGGTTGCACAGGCGGCTACTACGGCACGTCGTGCAGCCCCTCACTGCCTGAAATTGGCTGGGCTGGTTCTCCGTCCGATTTCCCGATTGGCGCGAGCATCGGCGTAGTCTTTTGGGAAGACGTGAATGTCGCCGCAATCGCATTCACTCTCGTGTGCGATGGCGACAACATTTCACTTGCTGTCACGTACTTTTCAGACGCGATTAGCAACTTCATCGCCACAGTCACCCCAAATGGGACCGAGCTCTCGGGCCATGCCGGGGACCTTTGCACGTTCACCGTTGGTGACCGCGCAGCCGCCTTCACGCCTATCGTACCGTAAGGCTTCGGACTGACCTCTCAGAACAGCCCCGGTTCAACGAACCGGGGCTGTTTCGTTGTTCAGCTTCTTCGAACGCGTGATGCGAAGGAAGTGACGCTGAATCCGAGCGGAGCGGCCTAATTTGCCGCGGACTCCGTATCGAGACGTGCGAGCAGGCGCTCGTAGTTCTCGATCGAGATCGGCCGCACCACGCGCCCGAGGCCGGTCCAGTGCGGCCACTCCTTCCAGTCGCCGGTCGCGCGCGGCTGGGCGACGGGCTCCCTGAGAGCCGGCTCCTTGCTTGCGAGCATCAGGTGGTAATGCTCGCTCAGCGGCACCTGCTCGTTCACAATCCCGATCCAGTACTGCATCGGCCCGTCATCGAGGGCGAATGTCGTCCCCAGGTAGCGGTACTTGCCCCCCAGCGGCCGGGAAGCGCTGTTCTGGTAGATTGCCCGGTCGCCGAACGCTCGCCGCACAGCAGCCGCCCCCAGCGCCGAAAGGCGGTTCGTCGTGATCGCCTGGTCGAGCGAGACATCACCCAGCCCGAGCACATCCTTCAGCACGAAATCGACGTACTGCGCGACCAGCGGGTCCGGGTCGTCCTCCAGCGCTTCCACCACCTGCAGCCAGGACATGCCCACCCAGGGCGCGCGGTCCACCTCTTCCTTCAGGCCGAGGATGATGAACCTCGCCTGCCCGGACCATTGCGCCGCGTCCGCTTCGAAGGCGGGCAGATGGGCCTCGTTCGCGCCGGATTCGGTCTGCACTTCGACGAGGATGCGGTCGCCACCTTCGAACGTGAGCAGGAGGTCCGCATAGCCGACATCGCCGAGCCGTGGCTGCACTTCGGCGATCACCAGATCCGAGGTCGAGAGCCCGGCGGTGTGGGCGAACAGCGCCGCCAGCATCCGGTGTCCGCGCTGGAGGAAATAGGCCAGCCCGGAGGTGCAGTAGTTTTCGAACGGAGACGCCACCGAACCGGGTCGATAGGCCGAGAGCATGGAGAAGAGGTTATTTTCGGTCACCCTACCAGTATCCGGAATGGCGGGCGGAACTGCGAATCTCGCGCGCCGGTTCTGCATAATTTCCACACGATTGTTATTCAGCTCAACGTAAATTTTCGATAATCGTTCGGCTGCGGGCCCTGCCTATCGCCTATACTGGGAGATAGCGATGAACATTGTTGAACTCGAAATCGCGAATTTCCGGAATTATGGCCGTTCGACCGTCAAACTCGGCAAGGGCCTCAATCTGTTCGTGGGCGAAAATGCCCAGGGCAAGAGCAACCTCCTCGAAGGCATCTACCTCCTCTCAACCCTCCGCTCGAGCCGCGCCAGCTCCGATGCCGACCTCGTGCGCCGCGACATCCTCGGCTCGGACGCTCCGGTTGCGCGCCTCGCCTGCCACGTCGAGCGCCAGGCCGGGAATCTCCACCTCGAAGTCGCGGTCGTCGGACGCACAATCGATTCGAGCCACCGCGCCGGCAAGCGCGTGCGGGTCAACGGCGTCCCGAAGCGCTCATCCGATGCTGTCGGCCAGCTCGCCGCCGTGCTTTTTACGACACTCGATATCGACATCATCGCGGGCCCTCCGCTCCTTCGCCGCCGTTTCCTCGACATGATGATTTCGCAGGTCGATCGTGGCTACATCCGCGCCATGCAGCGCTACGCCCAGGTCGTCCAGCAGCGCAACAGCCTGCTCCGCCGCATCCAGGCGCGCGAGGCCAGCGCCACCGAACTCTCCTTCTGGGACCAGGAACTCGCGCACGCCGGCGGCATCATCATGAAGGCGCGCTCCGAGGCGATTGGCCAGCTCGTCGTCCACGGCGAAGCCCAGATGGAACGCCTCAGCGACGGCCAGGAAGAGCTCACCCTGACCTACAAGCCCGCCCTCGGCGGCCTCGACGAGACCGACTCGCCGATCGACGACCAGGAATGGACCGCCCGCATGCTTCGCGCGCTCGCGAACCTGCGCGGCCGCGAGGTCCACACCGGCTCTACGCTCGCCGGTCCCCACCGCGACGATTTCACGGTCGAGATCAACAACATGCCCGCCGGCAACTTCGCCTCTCGCGCCCAGCAGCGCACAGCGGCCCTTTCGATGCGCATCGCCGAGGCATCGTATCTGCGCCAGGCGCTCGGCGACGACCCGGTCATCCTCCTCGACGACGTCCTCAGCGAACTCGACGCGCGCCGCCGCCGTGGCGTGCTCGAATTCCTCGATTCGTTCCAGCAGGTGCTCGTCACCACCGCCGAACCGGACCGCGTCCGCGAAGTCATGACCCGCGCCGCCGCCCGCTTCATCGTCAGCGCCGGTGCCGTCACCCCCTTCGAAGGCGAATAGAGTTCGGCCTGGCCACGAGCCCCTCAGAGCACCGCGCGCAGGCAAGATGTCGCGTGATCTGCCACCTAATCCTCCGCCTCAGGCCCACCGAATCCTCAGCAGCGCGACTGCACAGGTAGCGCGTGCAGTGGCGACTCACGCCAACCGCTGAACTTCGGCCAGGCCACGCGGCTGGAACGCTCCCGAGGTCAACCATCACTTTTTCCACGCTCCGTTCGCCACCTCGCTACCGTCGCAGCAGCTGCGACTGCCGAACCTTACTACAGGCGGAGGGAGAAATTGGCCCGATGATCAAGACGACATATGCGCGCCCGGCCGGGGAGCGGCAGGCAATTGGCGGGCGGCTTCTTGCGGATCGCGGCGGCGATGTCCACAAATGGGCGATCGACCTCCTGAAGCTCCGCCAGATTGACCACCTCCTCGATGTTGGCACCGGCTCCGGGCGCGGCCTTGAGGCCGCTGCTGAGCGGATCATCGCGGGGCGAGCCGTTGGCGTGGACCCGTCGCCCGCGATGGTCTCCCGGGCGACCAGGCGCAACCGCGGCGCCATCCAGGAGGGCCACGTCGAAATCCTCCAGGCGTCCGCCGACGCCCTCCCCTTCGGCGACCGCGAGTTCAGCTGTGCCATCTCGGTCAACGCGATCCAGGGCTGGCGTTCCGCCGAAGCTGGATTCTGGGAGCTGCAGCGCGTGCTCGAGCCGGGCGGCCGCCTCGTCCTCGCCGTCCGGGCCCGCCACTGGAGCTGGAACCCCGTCGCGTTCGGCCGTCAGGGCTATTCGCGCGCGATGGTCGATGGTTTGGAGGCGCAACTGGTCTCCGTCGGCTTCCGCTTCTTGCGCCGCGAAATTCTGCGCCGTCCGGGCCAGACAACGGTCGCAATCGTCGTCGAAGCGCTTCGACCCGAACACGAGGCCGGCACTTCACCCTAATCTCCGCTCATTCTCCCGCATTTACCTTTCTTGTCCTCTTCACACGCAGTTCAACTGCCGTATGCAACCATGAGAGGGAGACAGGGGAGTGACTCATATGGAAACACAGTTTGAAATAAGCGAATCGTTACCTACGACTGGCGAGGACATCGGCAAGATCACGTGGCCGCGCGTATCCGCCGAACCCGGCAAGGTTTCGACCGACCTCGAAGGTGCAGGCCCGCACGCCTACCCGGCGCACGAATGGCACGAGGGTGCCTTCCACGGCGTCTACGAGTCTTGCCACGCGGGATTGGCCCAGGAGCTGCGCATCGCGCCCGGCGAGGGCGGCACGGCCGTTGTGGATATCGCCCTCCGGCTGCCCGGCAATGGCCGCCAGGCGTGGGAGAAGCGCTCCGTCCACCTCGTCGCGCACGTCCGCGATACCTGGCTGACTGAAGTCGCGCGTGGGGCTGTCGGCCGCGCCCAGCAGGGGCAGCGAATCATCGAAGCGACCCTTGGGCTCGCACTCGTGCCCGGCCAGCACACCGTCTCCATCATGGAAGACCGCCTGACCGCCCGCGACGTCGCCGCCATGCTGCGCCGCTAATCAGGCCAGTTTTAAGGCCAGATCAGTCATCGAGGCGGTGTTCGGCCCAGACGTCCGCGTCCGAATCGCCATCGTAGGGCGGCCCCACCGTGTAGCCCCGGTCAGCGAGACCGAGCGACGCCTCGAAGAGGAACGCGCCGCCGTCGAACCGGATCGCACCGGCTCCGTTTTCGAAGGCGACCGCCTCGAGCACATCAACGAGGTCTTCACCCGTCGAATTGGATGCGGTGGCGGGATCGATGACGACGGCTGATACGAGGGCGAGTGACGACATCCGGTCGACGACGAGGGCTGCGCCGGCGACGGGCGTTTCACCGGCACTGATGATTACGAACGGGCAGTCCGCTGCGGGCGCCCAGCCGGGGCGAGCGAAGGGGTTCCGGCCCCGGGCCGCCTCGAGCAGCCGAACCGCCACAGGATCCCCGGCAGTCGTCAGCCGACCCCGGGGCGTGACCCGTTCCACGAAGATGGCTCGCACCATTCCGCCGCGCTCGCGGAGATCGTAGACCGGTGACGCACCGGCGCTGACGCCTGGCAAGTCTCCCCTCGGCCGCCCCTGGAGCAGCGCGGTCACCGCCCAACTGCCGATGACAATGTCCTCCACCTCGATGAGCCGCGTGCCCAGGTCAGGCAGCGCCCGTCCGCGCATGGCAATCCGCCACGTCGCCTGGTGGACATCGCCCGATACCGCAATCGGCGCCTCGATTCCCCACGCGTCTGCAAGTCCAACCGCGTCGACACCGCTGGCGAGCCGCAAGGTGACACTCGGCAGCGGCGATCGGAGCACCCGCCCGCCGAAGCGCATCGACCCCGCCGCCAGCGCTCGATCGATCCCGCTGTCCATCGGGGGCAGCGTTGCCGCCAGCAAACCGCTTTGACCCCTGGCGCCGATAAGCGACCTTGCGAGACCATGTAAGAACTGCGCGATTTCCATCGTAGACATGCAACGGAGCATAGGGGCTCACCGCACGGGCAGCACTCGGCCGCGAGTACACAGGCCAGGTGCTGCAGCCCATCGTCGTTCGTCAGCGGCTGTCGCAGCTGCTGCGATACATCCGTTACGCGCGCCCGCAGCCTGATATGCCGGGCGCGATTCGGCCGTCGCTACGATTCCTCCATCACATCTCGGAGGGACCAGCACATGGTCGGCGTTCTCCTCTTGCTCCTGCTTCTCGTCCTCTTGTTCGGGGGCCTCGGCATCTTCGTAGCGAAGGTCTTCCTCTTCGCCGCAGCCGTCGCGCTCATCCTGAGCTTCGTCACCGGTGGGATGTCCTTCGGCCGACGCAGATAGCGAACGCGCCGCGCTCCAGGGCGGAGACCCTCCCGCCCGCTGGGCCCAGCAGCTCATGCATCGAACGCAAGAAACGGCGGCACCCATTCCTGGGTGCCGCCGTTTCGCAGTTTGATCGAGGTTGTTCGATTAGGCCGGTTTGAGTTCGGCGACCTTCGCCCGGGCCGAAGCCTTATCTGTATACCACTCAGGGTTAATCGTCGTGAAAATGGCCTGGTCGGACGGGACATCGTCTTCAGCGAAGATGGCCGTCACGGGGCAGGCGGGCTCACAGGCGCCACAGTCGATGCATTCGT
The DNA here is from genome assembly GCA_038256595.1 of Tepidiformales bacterium. Lineage (GTDB taxonomy): Bacteria > Chloroflexota > Dehalococcoidia > Tepidiformales > Tepidiformaceae > JBBSKE01. Next base: position 6,622 of record JBBSKE010000066.1, read on the forward strand.
CGGGATTGATGTAGAGCATGCGATCGTCGCCCTCATCGAAGTGGATGCAGTCCACCGGGCAGACTTCGACGCACGCCTGATCCTGGACGTCGATGCAGGGCGTAGTGATGATGTAGGTCATTGAAGCTCCTCTTAAGCAGTCGTTGCAAAGGTACTTAAGCACCCCGCGGGCGCGATACGAGAATCCTACGACAGCAGGGGCATCGTCACAACTCGCACACAGAAATGTTCGACCAAACAAGGGCTTACCGACAGGCCCATTTAGCACCTTACAGCGAAAGTATTGATCGCCTTATTGTGGCAGTACGGCTGTGCGAACCATCACTGGTTGGCCCGAACGAAGGTCCACCGCGGCGAACCTGCCGGCCTTCAATTCGGTGATCAGTTCTCGCTCATCGCGAATATTCGCTTCGAAATAGGTCGCACTTTTGCCGATATCGCCGATAGCGTGCGAATCCGTGCCCCCGGTGCCGGGGAGGTTCATCATCTCGCAGAGCCGCCGGGCAAACTCGTTCTCTTTGTCGCTGCCGCGGCCGTTCTGCTCTTCGAGCCCGACGCAGTACTCATAGGCCGGGTTTTTCGCAGCCTTCTCCAGCGCCGCAACATATTCTTCTTCTTTTTTGGAGAACCAGGGCATCTGGCGGCGGTAGGGGTGGGCGGCGACCATGGCGCCGTTCCCGCGCTCTACATAACTGGCGAGTTCCTTCGAGCGGTGCATCCCGAAGACATACTTGTCGATGCCAAAGGCGAGGATGTGACCGTCGTCCGTGCTGATTTCGACGCCCGCGAGAACGAGGAAGTTGTGCTTCGCTCGCAGCTCATCGATATCCTTCTGGCTCCAGACGGTGTCGTGCTCGGTGAAGGCGATGGCGTCCAGCCCGGCGTTCTTCGCGCGGACCACCAGGTCGTCGGGGCTGAGCACGCTGTCGTGCGATCGCGGCCATGTGTGAGAGTGAAGGTCGATGAGCATACTGCACCTTACTATACCCATACCGGGCAGGCGGGCAATCTCCCGCAGAATTTCGGACTGAGCCGCCCGCCCTCGCCCCCGTTTCGTACACCTTCGGTAAGCCTGAGACGGCGGGAACCGGCTCACCTGTGGCATCATCAGAGACGCCATGAAGGAACTTCGCGACGCGCTCGATGCGGTGGAACCGGTCGCCCGGCAGGCGCTGGACCTCGCCTATTTCGGCGGACTCGATATCCACGCGATCTCCGAGATCCTCGGCAGGCCCGTCGCCGACCTCCGCACACTTTTGCGCGACACCCTGCTCGACCTCGGCGCGGCAACGCGAGTCGAGGAGAACGCGAGAACCATCAGGTAAGCCTGCGGCGCTGGCGACGAACCGGAAGTGTCCCCCACCGGCCGGGTCGAAACTCCTGGGGAAGGGCATCGCGAGCGAGGCACTCGCGCGATTCATCGAATCCATTCCGGATCGGCCACTGCGCTCACGCGTGGCAAAGGACCACACCGGCTCGCTGCGGGTGCTCCTGAAGACAGGCTTTGTTTTGACCGTCGAGGCGAAGAGATACGCCGAGGGGCGCGACAAAGAGGCTGAGGAGTAGCTCCTCAGCCTCGAAGGCGAATCAAATCGCGGCTACTGAAGTTCTTCGTCGAGGAATTCGTCGTCGTCATTCCCGCGGCGGAAGAAGTAAAACACGGCGCTCAGGGCACCGACCAATCCGAACAGGCCGAACAATTTCTTCATGAGGATCCTCCGTTGGCGGCTCACTACAGGCCCTTGAGCCCCGCAACCCGTCCCTTGAGTATAGGCGAGCTTCGTTCCGAGCCGCCATCCGCAGTCTATCTTTCGCCGTTACAACCATGTGGCGTCCCGGAGGCCGGAGAACCACAGCCCGGCCGTCACCAGCATCGGCAGGAGCGCGACGCCGAACGCGAGCACATACCACGGGTCGCTGCGGCGATACTCGATACCAAACGCCGGAACCAGCCCGCCGAGCGCCACGGCCATCGCCTGGAGACCCAGCATTCCGAGTTCCGTGTCCGGGTTGCCGCCGTTTCCGGGAAATGTCTCGCCCAGGGCCCGCCAGAGAATCACGCCCCCGGCAATCGACAGGCCCGCTGCCATCGCCAGCAGCACCCGCAGGCCATCGTCGGTCCGCCGCAGGTAGCGCCCGGCGATCCAGAGCACGAGTGCCAGGCCCACCGTGATTCCCCAGGAGACCAGCGTGCGCGTTGGTGATTCCGCATCCTCCACCCGTCGCCGGACGATGATCGCGCCAATCGCAACCACGGCGAACGGCAGCAACGCTTCCAGCGCCGGGATGCCGACCCGCCGGGCTGTTTCCCGGTCCCACGAGAACGACCAACGCTCGCCAATCCGCATAATGCCGCCAACAGGAGAATGTTCATTGGAGGTATACCCCGCGCCACTTCCCACGTCGAATGGCTGGGCTACCATGCGGACAGTGAACATCGCCCCGACGCTCATTTTCGAAGAACAAGCCTGGTCTGCCGGCCGCCAGTGGGTCGCCGGCGTCGATGAGGTGGGCGTTGGGCCGCTCGCTGGTCCGGTAGCTGCCGGGGCCGTCGCCCTCCGCCCCGGGCAGGTCTTCCCCTGGTTCAAGGACGTGCGCGATTCGAAGATGCTCAAGCCCGAGCAACGCGAGGCGCTCGCTATCGAGATCGAGGCATCGGTCCACTGGGCGGTCGGCTGGGCCTCGGCTGAGGAGATCGACCAGGTCGGCATCTACCAGGCGCGCAAGCTCTGCATCATGCGCGCGCTCGGCCAGCTGCGCGTCTGGCCGGGGCTCGTCATCTCCGACGCCCTGAAGCTGCCCCTGCCGGGGAATCTCGCCCTCGTCCGCGCCGATGTGCAGTGCGTCTCAGTCGCCGCCGCCTCGATCGTCGCGAAAGTCGCGCGCGACCGCCTGATGGTCGAGATGTGCGAGGCGCACCACGGTTACGCATTTTGCAAGCACAAGGGCTACGCCACGCCGGAGCACAAGCGGCTGCTGCAGGCTCGCGGCCCCTCGCCGATTCATCGCAAGAGCTGGGCGCCCGTGATGCAGGCGGCCCTCCCCTGGTAACCGCGCGCACGAAACTCGGCGATTTTGGCGAACGCGTCGCCGAACACCGCCTCGAAGCCGCCGGGCTGGCGATCGTCGCGCGCAAGGTGCGGGTCCCCTCGGGCGAAATCGACCTCGTGGCCAACGAAGGCGACGACGTCGTCTGCATCGAAGTGCGCACCCGCCGTGCCGCCCCGGGCGTCGCCTCGGAGTCGATCACGCCCGCCAAGCTCGCCCGCATGTGGCGCTGCGCCTTCGACTACTGCGAAGCGAACGCGCTCGACTCCGGCCGTCTCCGCCTCGACCTCGTGACGGTCGAACTCGACGCTTCCGGGCTGCTCAGCGCCTTCTTGCACCTGCGCGCGCTCGATGCCCCGGCAGAATAGCCATCGCCCCACGCTCGCTGCCGTCGTACGATGCACGCATGCCTGACGCATCACCGCTGGTCGCCGTTCTCATGGGCAGCATCTCCGATTGGGAGACGATGCGCCACGCCGACGCCGTGCTCAGCGATTTCGCGATCCCGCACGAATGCCGGGTCGTCTCGGCCCATCGCACGCCCTCGCTCATGACCGAATTCGCCGCCGAAGCCGAGCAACTGGGAGTGCGCGTCATCATTGCCGGGGCTGGCGGGGCGGCTCACCTGCCGGGCATGATGGCCGCCCAGACGGTTATCCCCGTTCTCGGCGTGCCGGTCGAAAGCGCCGCCCTCAAGGGGATGGATTCGCTCCTTTCGATCGTCCAAATGCCCGGCGGCATTCCGGTCGGTACGCTCGCCATCGGCAAGGCAGGAGCGACAAACGCCGCCCTGCTCGCCATCGCGATCCTCGCGACCACCGACGACGCCCTGCGCGAGAAGCTCCGGGCCTTCCGCGCCGACACCGAGGCGAAAGTTCGCGCCTCGAAGTTGCCGCCCGAATGAGCGCGCCAATCTACCCCGGGGCGTCACTCGGTGTGCTCGGCAGTGGCCAGCTTGGGCGGATGTTCGCCATGGCCGCCCGCCGTCTCGGTTACCGCGTCCACGTCTACTCGCCCGACGCCGAATCGCCCACCGGCCAGGTCGCCGACCGCGAGTTCGTTGGCCCCTACGAAGACCTCGCGGCCGTGCGAACCTTCGCCGCCACCTGCGCAGCCGTGACTATCGAGTTCGAGAACATCCCCGCCGCGACCCTCGAAGCCGCCGCCGAGATCGTCCCGGTGCGGCCCGGCGCACACTCGCTTTCGACCACCCAGCACCGCATGCGCGAACGCGAATTCCTCGTCGCGGGTGGGTTCCCGGCAGTCCCCTTCGCGGTCGTCCGAACGGCCGAGGACATGGTCGCCGCAGTCAGCCGCCTCGGGACGCCCGGGGTGCTCAAGACTGCCGGCTTCGGCTACGACGGCAAGGGCCAGCGACTCGTCCGCGACCCCTCCGAGGCCATCTCCGACTGGGATTCCGTCGGCCGTGTCGAATGCGTCTACGAGCGGTTCATCGACTTCGAGTCTGAAATCTCGGTCATCTCCGCACGCGGCGTCGATGGCGAAATCGTCACCTACGCGCCGTTCGCGAACGCGCACGCGAACCACATCCTCGACCTCACCCGCTGGCCCGCCGAGATTGCCCCTGCCCTCCTCCGCGAGGCCCAGGAACTCGGCGGCGCGCTCGCGGAATCGCTCGGCCACGTCGGCGTGCTCTGCACCGAGCACTTCGTCACGAAGGATGGCCGCCTGCTGGTGAACGAACTCGCGCCGCGCACGCACAACTCGGGCCACATTACCATCGAGGCCGCCCACGTCTCCCAGTTCGAACAACAGGTGCGGGCGATGTGCGGGCTCCCGCTTGGCTCGACCGAAATCCGCCAGCCCGGCGCGATGGCGAACCTCCTCGGGGACCGCTGGCAGCCTGTCGAGCCGCGCTGGGCGGCAGCGATCGCCTCCGGGCCAGTCGCGCTGCACCTCTATGGCAAGGACGAGGCCCGACCCGGCCGCAAGATGGGCCACATCTCCGCGACCGCTGCGAGCGCGGACGAAGCGGCGGCACTAGTGACCCGTGCCCGCGACCTGCTCTAAGGCCATCGCGAACGCCGCCCGGGCAGGCTAGACTGCGACCCACTGAAGGAGAATCTCATGGAATCGATTATTGACGGCGACTTCACGCTCCACATCGCCGGCCCGACCGGCTTCGCGAACAACATCTACATCGTCGTCGACGCGGCGAGTGGTGAATCAGCCTTCGTTGACGCCCCGGATGTCGAGAAGTGCGCCGAGGCCGCGGATGAACTTGGGCTCACCCCGAAGAAGATCCTCCTGACTCATGGCCACCCGGACCACATCGCCGGGATCGAGGGCCTGAAGGCAAAGTACGGCTGCGAAGTGGTCAGTGGCGCCGGCGACTCCTGGCTCGACCAGTCGCTCGTCGATACCTTCGTGACCCACGAGGACGCGGTCGCCATCGGCACGCTCTCGCTCGCTGCGATACATAATCCTGGCCACACGCCGGCCAGCACGACCTACCTCTGGGGCAAGCACGCTTTCGTCGGCGACACGCTCTTCCCCGGCGGCCCCGGCCGCACTCGCACCAACGCCGACCTCATGCAGGAACTCGAATCGATCCGCACCCGCCTCTACACCCTCCCGGACCTCACGATCGTCTGGCCCGGCCACGGCGCCGCGACCACCATCGAGGCGAGCAAAGTCGAATACGAAGACTTCGCCTCCCGCGAGCACGCACCAGACCTGGCCGGCGATGTCTCCTGGGCGACGAGCTGAGGAAGCGCGAACATGGAGAACACGTCCCAATCCGCCGAGGAGGCTCTGGCTCGTTCCTTGACCGAGTCTCGCGACGACGTGGCCGTGTGGGACTTCGAGAATCCGCGCGCCATCGACCGCGGCCCGACCCCGTCGCCGAACTCTCGCTCCGCATTCCC
>JBBSKE010000067.1:0-12545 GCA_038256595.1 Tepidiformales bacterium
CCCTCGCGAAGTCGACCGCCGGCTTCAGCGGCGCGGACCTCGCGAACCTCGTCAACGAGGCTGCCATCCTCGCAGCCCGTCGCAACAAGAAAATCATCACCATGAGCGAGTTCGAAGAAGCGGTCGACCGCGTCATCGCCGGGCCTGAGCGTCGCAGCCGGGTCATGAGCGTCGATGAGAAGCGCCGCACGGCCTACCACGAAGGTGGCCACACGGTTCTCGGTCACGTCCTCGAATGGAGCGACAAGCCGCACAAGGTGACGATCGTTTCGCGCGGCATGGCCGGCGGCTACACCCGCTACCTGCCGGACGAAGAGGTGCACTACCGCACCCCGCAGATGATCAAGGACATGCTCTGTGCGGCCCTTGGTGGTCACGCGGCAGAAGAGATGATCTACGGCGAGGCCTCCACCGGCCCGTCGGACGACATCAGCAAGGTCACCCGCATCGCCCGGGCGATGGTCACGCGCTACGGCATGAGCGAAAAGCTCGGACCGCGCACGTTCGGCCGCAGCGAGGAACTCGTGTTCCTTGGCCGCGAAATCTCCGAATCGCGCGATTACAGCGAGAAGATCGCAGAAGAGATCGACGAGGAAGTTCGCCGCATCATCGACGACGCCCAGCAGCGCGCCCGGATGCTGCTCCGCCAGCATCGCGGTACCCTCGAGAAGCTCGTCACGGTCTTGATGGAAGTGGAAACGCTGGAAGGCGACCGCCTCACGAAGATCCTCGACAGCGACCCGAACGAGCCGTGGACGAACGACCAGAACCCGCAGGGTGGGACCCCGGTTCCGCCCCCGGTGGCCGTTCCGCCGCAGCCCGCAAACTTCCAGCCGCGCCCCGGTGGGCTCGCCTGGGAGGGTGGCAGCACCACTCGCATCGATGGTCCTCCCGCCTAACCGCGGCGACCAAATCGCACCAACCAGAGGCGGCGCTCGATGCGCCGCCTCTGTGCGTTCCGGCGCCATGGGTTGGGTATCTTCGAGTCCGAATTGCGGCGGCTTGCGACCGTACGCAGCCGATGTAGCATTGGCTCGGAAAGCCACGTCCCTGGGGGAGTCACGCCGGATGGGGAAGCACTCACGCGAGATCCCGGGCGGGCGAGCGGTCTGGAACGAAGAGACGCTCTGGCAGGCAGCGCGGCACCTGGAACCGCGATTGGTCGCGATCGACTCCATCCCCGAGTTCGACCAGAACTGCTGGTTCCGGCGGGAGACGCCGCCGACCTGCCGGAGGGTCGCAGAGCACGCGCGGCGCATCTTCGAGGCGAACCTGGATTACCCGGTCATCCTTGCGGCCGATGGGCGGCTCATGGACGGCGGGCATCGAATCGCGAGGGCCTGGACCGGGGGCGCGACAGAGATCCTGGCGGTCCGTTTCGCCACCAACCCCCCGCCGGACCTGGTGCTCGCCAACGCATCCGGCGGATCTGCCCTCGCGCCAGCATTCGAACCCCCAGTCCCGCCCGCAAGCAACCTTCGGGATGCCACGGCAGCCAGAGAACCGCGTGGCACTTCGAACAAGAACAAGCAGCCGGAGCCCGGCAGGAAGGGGCTGCATTCCTGCGATGTCCCCGGCGGGCGGGCCTTCTGGCGGGAGGAGACCCTCTGGGCTGCTGCGGCGGAGCTGCCCACAGCACTCGTGGCCATCGACGATATCGCCGAGTTCGACCTCAACTGCTGGTTTACGTTGCGCGCGCAGCCGACCTGCCGGGCGGTCGCGAAGCACGCGCGGCGCATCTTCGGAGCGGACCTTGCCTACCCGGTCATCCTCTCGGCCAGCGGCGAATTAATGGATGGCGGCCACCGCATCGCAAGGGCCTGGATCGCGGGACACAGAGACGTTCTTGCGGTAAGATTTATGGAAGACCCCGAGCCCGACTGGATCGTGCACGACGGTTCCGCCGAGGCTACAGCCGCGCCCATGTTTGACGGCGCTGCCGAACCATGGCTAGACTGAATAGTTGTTCCACTGATAGAACCCGGAGCCAAGCATGGAAGCGATTGTACGCGCCGACGGGCGCCAGCTGCGTCTCACCGAGGGGCAGGAAATTGAGATGAACCGCGTCGAAGGCGACGTTGGGGATATGGTCACGTTCAACGACGTGCTCTGCGTGCTCGATGGCACGGATGTCACCGTTGGCACGCCGACCGTTGGCGGTGCTTCCGTCCAGGCTCGCATCACGCAGCACGGACGAGCGCCGAAGATCCGCTTTATGAAGTACAAGAACAAGGTTCGCTACCGCCGCACATTTGGCCATCGCCAGTATGTGACGCGCCTGGTGGTCGAATCGATTTCGAGGAGCTAACTCATGGCCCACAAAAAAGGCGTAAGCTCGTCTAAAAACGGTCGCGACTCTCAGAGCAAGCGGCTTGGCGTGAAGCGCTTCGACGGCGAAGTGGTAAAGCCCGGGACAATCATCCTGCGTCAGCGCGGGACACGGTTCCACCTGGGCGAAAATGTTGGCCTCGGCCGCGACTACACGATCTTCTCGCTCATCGATGGGCAAGTGAAGTTCGAGCCGTACGCGAAGGGCCGCCGGAAGAAAGTTAGCGTCTACATGGGCGCTGCTTCGAATTAATCCCAGGGAGGGAAAACAATCATGAGGGCGAATATTCACCCCAAGTACGTAGAGGCGCGCATCCATTGCTCCTGTGGCAATGAAGTTGTGACGCGCTCCACCCGCGAGAAGATGACGGTCGACGTATGTGCCGCCTGCCACCCGTTCTACACGGGCGAACAGCGCATTATCGACACCGCTGGCCGCGTGGAACGGTTCAACCGGCGCTACGGCGGCGTCAAGAAGTAAGTTCAGCAGCAGACACCCACGCACAACAGAAGAACAGGGAGGCGCTCAGCAATGGGCGCCTCTTTTTTGCGTTTCGTGTGAGATGGGATGGAATGGGTTCGCTTTCGATGGAAGATGGCGGCGAGGCAGCGGCGGACCCCTCTATTGCGGTCAGGGCTTCCCGCAAGTTTCCCGCGCCAGTCTCCCGGTATGCCGCCAGCGCGTGGCACGGTAGGGTATGGACGTGAGCGATAAGCCGACCGGAGAGGCCAACGTCTATTACGGCGGCCAGGCAGTCCTCGAAGGGGTCATGATCCGCGGGCCCGAGCATATGGCCGTCGCGATTCGCCACCCCAAGGGCCACATCGTCCGCCACTGCGAGAAGCTGAACAGCATCTACACGGGCCGGGCGCGCCGCCTCCCGCTGATTCGCGGCATCATTGTCCTCGCCGAGACCATGACCCTCGGCATGCGCGCCCTCTCATTCTCGACCAAGATCGCGCTCGACGAAGAGGAAGAAGACGGCACGACCTCCGAGTTCCCGCAGTCGGTCTTCTGGGGCACGATGCTGCTCTCGCTGCTCTTCGTGGTCGGCTTCTTCTTCGCCACACCGATCCTGCTGGCCCATCTGCTCGAGTTCGTCGATGCGCCCCGCTGGCTCATCGTCGCGACCGAGGGCATCGTCCGGCTGCTGCTGTTCGTCATCTACATCGCCGCGATATCATTCATCCCGGACATCCGCCGCGTCTTCCAGTACCACGGCGCCGAACACATGACGATTCACGCCTACGAGGCCGGCAGCCCGCTCACGGTCGCTGGCGTGCGCCCCTTCCCCAAGGAGCACCAGCGCTGCGGGACGAGCTTCCTGCTCGTGGTCGTGTTTGTGGCGCTCATCACCTTCTTCACGTTCGACATGCTGGTCGACAAGGGTCTGTTGGTGCGCATCGCCTCGCGCATCGTGCTGGTGCCGTTCGTAGCGGCGATTTCGTACGAAATCCTACGGCTCGGGGCGCGCTACAACAGCGTGGGCTTTGTGCGGGCGCTGTTCGTTCCCAACATCCTCCTCCAGGGCCTGACGACGAAGGTGCCGGACGACAGCCAGATCGAAGTGGCCATCGCCTCGTTCGAGACGACCCTCGACGCCGCCGCCGGCAAGATGCCGAACGAGGACCTTGTGGACGCCATCCCGGCCGGGTGAGGAAGCGACGAGACCCGTTTCCTAACCAGGCGCCGGAGCCCCATCCACCGCGGCTGCGGTACCATGTCGGACACCACACACACCCAGCAGGAGACACGCCATGAGCGAATACCTTCCCAGCCCCGTCGAATGGGTCCGCAAGCAAGTCGAAGAATACGAGGCCTCCGGCGGCACCGCTGCCACCACGCTGCGCGACACCGGGATGCCGGTCATCATCGTGACGAACAAGGGCAACAAGACTGGCGGCATCCGCAAGACGCCGCTGATGAAGGTCAAGGACGGCGACAACTACGTGCTCGTCGGCTCGGTCGGCGGCGCGCCAAAGAACCCGGTCTGGGTCTACAACCTGCGCGCGAACCCGGACGTGGAGCTACGCGACGAGACCGAAGTGCAGAATATGCGCGTGCGCGAGGTCGAAGAAGGTCCAGAGCGCGCTCGCCTTTGGGAACTCGCGGTCGCGGCGTTCCCGCCCTACGCGGCCTACCAGGAGCGCACCACGCGCAGGATCCCGGTTTTTGTCGCCGAACCAGTCTGATTCGAACGCGCGGCGGCCAGGAATGCGCGGCGGGGCGGCGCCGCCACCGTGCTGTCGAAATTAATCGCGTTTAGACGCCTGGTACGCCTTGATGCGGTCCCGGAGCACGGCGAGGACGGCGCCGGCTATGCCCACCATGACCTCCACGCGCGTCCCGGGGTAAAAACCGTCGACCACCATCGTGCCGTCCGGGCCGGCGACGGCGATAACCACCGTGCCCGCCTCCTTCGAAGAGCGGCGGCCGGTCTGGGGGCCGGCGATGCCACTTTCGGAGACGGTCCAGGTGGCGCCGGTCATGCGTTGCAGGCCCTCGGCGGTCGCCGTGACCCACTCGGGGCTGACCGCGCCATTCACGCCCGCCGTCGCGCGATCGATGCCCATTGCCTCGAACTTTTCGGCGCCGGAATAGGGGATGATGCCACGCTCGAACCAGCGCGAGGCCCCGGCGACCGAGAGCAGCCGCGCCGAAATGAGCCCACCGGCAGTGGTCTCGGAGACAGCCAGCTTTTCGCCGCGAGCGACCAGCATCTCGCCGATTTCGTGGGCCAGTTCGTCGTGTTCGAAGAGCATGGGAGCCTCGGACGGGGAGAAAGTAGGAAATAGAAACGAGAAAACAGGAAGTAGGGCGGTTTTGATCGGGTCGTGCGTTGCGCAGCGGAGGAGTTGCATGGTGGGCGGTACTGGACTCGAACCAGTGGCCTCGTCGGTGTGAACGACGCGCTCTAACCAACTGAGCTAACCGCCCATGCGAAGTCTCAGTCTAGGCCCAGCGGGCAGGGGGTTCAACTCGCCCGGCATTTCGCGATGCAGCATTAACGGATGGCCCAACTTTTGTGTATCGCACGCACGTTTGGCGCGCGTAGACTAGGGGTTGATGACAACACTTCGAACTGCGATGGAGGCCACATGCTCAACGTCTTCGCGATGATCCTCGCCGGCGGCCAGGGCGACCGGCTTTCCGTTCTCTCCGACCAGCGCGCGAAACCAGCTGTGGTCTTCGGCGGCCAGTACCGCATCGTCGATTTCGTGCTGAGCAACTGCATGAACAGCGGCCTCCAGAAGGTCGCCGTGCTCACCCAGTACCGGCCGCGGTCGCTCATGACCCACATCGGCAGCGGCCGCGCCTGGGGCCTCGATAACCTCGAGACGCCGATCCAGACGCTCCAGCCATACCTCGGCCGCGCCGACATGGACTGGTACCAGGGCACCGCCGACGCCGTCTACCAGAACCTCTACGTGATTGAAGATGCGAGCGCGACCGAGGTCCTCATCCTCGCCGGCGACCACATCTACCTCACGTCCTATCGCAACATGCTGAGCTATCACCGCGCCCAGGGCGCCGACGCGACGGTCGCCGTCTATTCCGTGCCGCGCGAAGAGGCCTACCGCTACGGCGTGCTCGACCTCGACGCCACCGGGCGAGTCATCGACTTCCAGGAGAAGCCGGCCCAGCCGCGCGCGCCCTGGGCCTCGATGGGCATCTACATCTTTAACAAGGACGTCCTCATCCGGGAGCTCGAACTCGACGCGGAGATGGACAGCAGCTCGCACGACTTCGGACGCGACATCATTCCGCGCATGTACCAGACTCACCGCGTCTTCGGCTACCAGTACCAGGGCTACTGGCGCGATGTCGGCACGGTGGAAAGCTACTGGGACGCACACATGGACCTGCTCGCCTCAAACCCGCCGATGTCGCTCGCCGATTCGGACCTGAAGCTGCGGACGGCCGGGTCTATCCTCGCGCCGGCGAACATCGGCCCGCGCGCCCACGTGAGCAACTCGCTCATCTCCGGGGCGGCGAACGTGAACGGCCACGTCACGAGGTCGGTCATCTCGCCCGGGGTGATCATCGAAGACGGCGCTGTCGTCCGCGATTCGATCATCCAGCACGGCACGATTGTGAAATCCGGGGCCGTCATCGACCGCGGCATCATCGACAAAGAGGTGGTCGTCGGCCGCGACGCAATTATCGGCAAGGGCGGCGACACGGTGCCGAACCTCGAACGGCCGGACATCGTGAACTCCGGGATCACTATCGTCGGCAAGCGCGCGATTATCCCCGCGGGCCTGCACATCGGCCGGAACGTGGTTATCGGCCCCGGCGTGCAGGACGAACTCATCCAGACGGGGCACCTTGCCAGCGGCGCATCGGTACACCCGACGCAGATGCCCGCACATCTCTATGTCTGAGGCGCCGCGCCTCTACACGGTCGCTGAGGCGCGTGCCATGTTGCCGCGCCTCATTCCGATCCTGAAGCGCGTGGTCCAAGTCGCGCGCACGGTTCGCGGACAGCAGGCGCTGGTCGCGGCCGCCGCACGGGGTGTCTCCGCGGACGGCCACGCCCTCGCCGACCCGTTCGAAAAATCCGACGCGATGGCCGGGCTGAACAGCACGCTCGAAGAAGCCGTCGCCCTGATCCACTCCTGGGGCATCGAAATCAAGGACGCCGAGCGCGGCCTGGTCGACTTCTATGCTGAGCGGAACGGGCAGATTGTCTACCTCTGCTACCTCTTCGGCGAAGACGACCTGAAGTGGTGGCACACGCTCGAAGGTGGCTTCGCCGGCCGCCAGCCGCTGTAGAGCAAACGCCAACAGAAGCGCGACCGTGAGGAAGCGCGTCCCAGTTTCGCAAGCCACCAATTTCGCCCACCGGGCCACGAATCTGCGCCGGGGGATACGCTGGCGCTGGACGGACTTGTCAGCCGATAGCCGGGATTTTGGCGGCGAGTCACGCGCCCGCTCCATGCCTGTCGCGGCTCGGACTTTCGGCTATTCGCCCCGGTAGGCGCGCTCTATGGTGCCGCCGCCGAGCACTTCGTCGCCATCGAAGAAGCATATGGCCTGGCCGGGTGTGAGGGCGCGCTGGCGGCGGTCGAAGCGGATGACCGCCTGCTCGTCGGCGGTCGAGACGACCTTCGCGGCGGCGGGTTCGGCCTTGTAGCGCGCCTTCGCCTCGATTGCTGTGCCCGCGGGAGGCTCGCCGTGCGTCCAGCGCACCTCCGCGACATCGACGGTGTCGCTGAAGAGTTCGTCTTCGGTACCGATCGTGACGATGTTGCGGGTCGCGTCGATGGCCGTGACGTATCGCGGTTCGCCGACAGCGATGCCGAGCCCCTTGCGCTGCCCGAGCGTGTAGGCGGCGACGCCCTGGTGCTGTCCGACGGTCGCGCCAGTCGTGTCCTGCAGCTCGCCGGGCGTCACTTCGACACGTGGCGCGATGAATGCGCGGTAGTCGTTCCCGGGGACGAAGCAGATCTCGACGCTGTCCGGCTTCTCGGAGACGTCGAGCCCGAGGCGGCGGCCGTGGTCGCGCACCTCGCTCTTGAGCATGCCGCCGATGGGCAGCTGGAGCCGCGCGAGTTGCTCCTGCTGGAGCATGTAGAGCACATAGGCCTGGTCGCGCGTGGGGTCGACGCCTCGGTAGAGCCGGTGGATGCCGTCGTCGCCGTGCTCGACGCGCGCGTAGTGTCCGGTCGCGACGAAATCGGCGTCGAACATCGGCAGGCGGTCGAGGAGGGCGCGGTACTTGATATGCTCGTTGCAGCGGACGCACGGGTTCGGCGTGCGCCCGGCGGCATACTGGGCGACGAAATCGTCGACGACGTGCATCTTGAACTCCTCTTCGAAGTTCATGATGTAGTGGCGAATGCCGAGCTGGCCGGCCACGCGGCGGGCGTCGTCGATGTCTTCGACGCTGCAGCACTGCTGGTGGCCGCTGAGCTCTTCGGGCCGCGATTCGGTCCAGAGGCGCATGGTCACGCCGATGACTTCGTATCCCTGTTCGGCAAGCAGAGCCGCTGCGACGGAGCTATCGACGCCACCGGACATGCCGACGACTACGCGAGGCTGGCTCATGGTGTGTTACGATTCCTTTGCGCCCGTATCTTGGGGCGGAGTGTTAAACCGAGGAGCAGTGCCCTGGATTCTGAGGCCCTGGCCAATAAGGCCGTTGATATTCTGTCGGACCGTCTCGCGCTCGATATCGCAATGATCGATATTTCGAAAGCTTCGTCGTTTACCGACTTCTTCGTGATCGCGACGGCCCAATCGCCTCTCCAGTTTAGCGCGCTGCAGGATTACCTGGAAAAGGGTATGAAGGACGAGGGCGTGGACATGCGCCATCGCGAAGGCACCGCGGAGGGCGGCTGGGTGCTGCTGGACTTCGCCGACATCATCGTCCACGTGTTCACGGAAGAGAAGCGGGCGTTCTACCGTCTCGAAGAGCTCTGGGGCAAGACGAGCCCGGTCATCCGCTTCACGGGGTGATCGAAAAGCCCGAGGGAGCGCGTCCCAGCTTGTCCGGGCGACCATGGTCATCCACGACCGCCAATCTACCCAGGCACCTCGGCGACTGCGGCGGCCGGGCGGATTCGGCGGCTGACGCCTGGACTTTGAGTGCCATTCGTGGCCGGGACGCGCTCCCTTTGGCGGTCGCGCTTCTTCGGATTGGTGCTAGCACCCACTTGGGTGCCATTCGTGACGGGACGCGGCTCCCTTCGGCGGTCGCGCTTCTCTTCGGATTGGTGCTAGCGCCCGCTTGGGTGCCATTCGTGACGGGGACGCGCTCCCTTCGGCGGTCGCGCTTCTTCGGTTATGTGCGTGTGTCCAGGGGCAGGCCGTCGCCGATGTCTTCGATGATGGCGAAGTCGGCGTCGCTGAGGGGCTGGAGTTCGCCCTTGCGGTAGGAGTTGTAGAGCCGGAAGAGGGCGTCCTTGTGGGGGCGCACGCGGCCGATGGGACAGGCTTCCCAATCCTTTTCGCTCTCATCGCAGTAGCCCATGCGCAGTTCGCCGCACTTCGGCTGGAGGTAGTGGCCGAGTTCGGGCACGACTTTCAGGACCTGCGAGCGCATCAGGGCGGCGACCTTGCGGAACTCCCATTGCGCGCGCGTGCAGAGCCGCAGGTCGCAGATGTGGAGCAGGGCGGCGAAGTTCACCGTGATCTTGAAGTTCGTGTTCGTCGCGTTCGGGAGGAGGAAGCGCGCGTCTTCGGCCGGGATGCCGGCGGCGACCATCTTCTCGTAGAGCTCGCCGACCTGGGTCAGGAGGTCCTCCATCTCGCCGGTCATGCCCGCGCGCTCGACCGTGTCTGGCACTGTATATGGGAAGCGGCCGCCCTTGTAGGTCACATAGCGCTGGCTCTGCTGTTCGAACGAAATGCCCACGCGGTGGCGCACGAACTGGTGACTGAACGCGCGCGAGACGCCGGAGATGCCGAATTCGAACGAGATCTGTTCGAGCGGGCTGGCGTGGCCGGTCTTGAGGCGCTCCTCGATGAAGCCGCGCATCTGCTCTTCGGTGATGCGGTCGTCTTCGATGCGGGTAAAGACCTGCTGCGGCGTGAGCGCCGAGTAACAGGTGCGATAGGCCATATACAGCGACCGCATGGGTTCGGGGCTGTGGGAGATGAGGGTCACCTTGATGCGGTTCGCGGGCGAGTGTGGGCGGTCTTCGGGCATGCGTTCATGGTGCCCTAGAGCGCGCGAAGTGTCTTCCATGGGCGCGCTAATTCGTACGGTGAACGACGATCTATGTGGACTTCTCGTGATGGCGACCCGCCGCGTTGGGGCTCCCAAGGCGCTCCGAACATCGCGCCTTTGTCTCTACAAGCGGCGCGAGTGGTAGGATGCAGCGGATGTCCGAGGAAACTCGCGCGCTACTGCGACCGCTCGCCAACCAGTTTGGCTTCGACATCGATCAGAAATTCACAGACGAAGCTACCATGCGCGATGCGGTTCGAGAGCTGGACCGGGCGCCCGCAGACCACGTGCTGACGGAAGAAATGCGCCTGGGGCTGCTCGGAAAACCTCCGCCAGGTCATCCGCAAGACGGCCGCTACTGAAGTCACTGTCGCGATTGCGGCTCAGACGCGTCTGCCGCGCTGGCAGCACCTCCGAAATGCATCACCAGAGGCAGCCGGCGCTTATGTCGAAGTGCTACGCTATTTTCAGATCGATGTGCCGAACCACCTGCTGAAGGAGGAGTGACGATGTCCATCGCCACACACCCTGCTGATGTGATTACGTCCGAACAAGCGGAGTCGCGAGTCGCTTCTCTTGCGACTGCCGCCGAGGTGCTGCTCCTCGCCCTGTCGACCCCGGCAGAAGCCCTGACGCGCGCCTACGCAAAGTGGGGAACGGTCGAACTGCGCGACTTCGAGATTGCCTCCGGACTGATCGTCACGCCGCCTCCGGAATCGGATCTGGCGGCGCTCTTCCTGATCTGGGATTGCGAAGACCCGGCTGGCACTCGTTGGCCGCACCAGGCGTTGGTCGTCCATTCTGCAGACGTTGGCTGGTCCGTGAACTGGATTCTCGCGCAGTGCACGAGTTGTTTCGGCGTCGGCATTGTGGGGAGCGGTCCCGGGGTCGAAGAGATCTGCGGAACTTGTGGGGGTGGTGGCTGGGGCCTGCTGAGCAGTGTCGCCTATCCCTATATGCCTTCCACTATGCCTTCCACGCTTGTGCCCAACTGACCAGAATTTGGTGCAACGGGAGATTGAACGACTGGCGTCGGCGATCAGCCCGGGCGCCCGGTCCGGCGGGCAGCTTCGATGAAGAGCAAGCCACCGGCGACCCAGAAGGGGTCCCAGAGGAAGAGATGCCAGCGGACAGCCGCTTCACTGCCGAGCGTCCGAGTGATCTCGACGGTCCCGGCCGCCATCAGGGCGTGCTGGACACCGTTCGCCAGCCCGTAGAGGGCGAAGAACACGCCCATGAGCCAGGCCAGCAGCCACCAGGTTCGCCGCAGCCGCTTCGAACCCGACGGGAACAGGAGCGCCAGCGCGATTGCCCCGGCCAGCAGCTTGAGCACGCCGGTCAGCCAGACCGCGACCAGGTCGGCGGTTTCGCGGCGGTCGGCGATCTCCTCGATGCCCTCGCCGAGGGTGCTGAGTCCGACCGAACCCCCGAGCGCCCAGTAGAAACTCATCGCGGCGAAGAGGAACGCCCATGCCGCACCCACATACGCATAGATTCGCTGGCCGCGCCCGGCGCTTCGTACGGTCGATTCTTTGATGGAACAACGGTAGCGAGGCGGCTTCGTGGCGGCCAGAGCCCTGCGCGCGGCCGGGATGCTCCTGCCGCTGCCCGGGCCCAGCTTTGCCTCTGCGGCAGCACCCATCACACTGTGCTCACCTTAATCCCCTCCTGGAGTCCACATGCCCCCGATTGCCCTGACCGAAGAGATGCGCGACGCGTTCGCCACCGCGATTACCGATGGCGCTCCGGCGCTCGTTGCCACCGCATCCGCCAGCGGCGTCCCCGACATGGCCTACAAGGGCAGTGTGATGGTCTGGGACGCCGACCACGTCGCCTTCTGGGAGCGCGCCCACGGCATGACACTCGCCAGCATGAAGGAGAACCCGAACGTCTGCGTGCTCTACCGAAACCCGGCGACGCGCAGGGCCTGGAAGATGTGGGGCGTGGCCGAACTCCTCGCCGATGGCGCCCTGCGCGAGCAGATCATGGCGAAAACGGTGCAGATTGAACTCGACCGCGACCCCGAACGGACGGGCATCGCCGTGCTTATTCGCATCGACAAGGTCACGCAGGCCGGGCAGGTCATCATGCAGCGCGTCACGGACTAGGCACGATTCCCGCCGGAAGGTGACCCACAGGCTTAGCCGGTGGTCACGCGATTGGGGGAATGCGGCCGTTTCGTTTCGCGAAAGAATAGCTTTGCAGCAACCGAGCGGTGCTGCCGAATATTCCAGGTATGAGGCAAACTGCCATGACGAAACGACCCTTGATCGACTACGTTGCCAGCAAGCTGATGGAAGCATCCGGCGGCTGGTTTGACCTCTACCAGGTGCGCATCGGGAACAGCTTTGGGCTCTACCAGGCGCTCGCCGACAACGGCCCTTCGACTGCCTCCGAACTCTCGCTCACGACCGGGCTGCGCGAATCGCATCTCATGCCGTGGCTCGACCGCCAGGTGCGCGCCGGATTCCTCGAACGCAGCGGTTGCGCGGCGGGCATGCGCTTCCGTCTCGCAAACAGCGTCCGCGACGCTCTGCTCGA
>JBBSKE010000068.1:0-12530 GCA_038256595.1 Tepidiformales bacterium
CCGGCCGGGACGCCGTAGTGTTCGACATCCCTAATGCAGGTGTCCAATCCATCGCTCCGGGGATCCCGCTCCCGGACATCACGGATTCGATCATCATCGACGCGAGTACGCAGCCCGGCGCGACATGCAATGGCGAGACATTGGCCGATCGCAACCTGCAGATCGAGCTGCTCGGGTCCACGAGTATGCACGGCTTCACGCTCCAGGGTGCCGGGTCATCGAACAGCTTGATTCGCGGTTTCGCCATGAGCGGCTTCTCGTCGGTTGGTTATGCGGCGATAGTTGTGGCCGGGAGCAATGGCAGCGTGGTGTCCTGCAGCAACATTGGCACGAATGCCGCCGGTTCGGCGGCAGCGGTCCCCGGCAATTTCTGGGCCATCCAGGTCCAGTCATCGTCCGGAACAGTCATCGGCGGAACGGCCATGGGCGATGGCAACGTCATCTCGGCCGCATTCGAAACCGGGCTCTACCTGGCCGCTGGCTCATCGCGCACCACGGTCGCCGGGAACCATATCGGCACCGACCAGGTGGGCAACACCCCGATTCCCAATGGCACGGGCGGCTTCGGTGCTGGTGTGCTGGTCACCGGCGACGGTGATAACACCATTGGCGGCACCGCGCCCGGCGCCCGCAACGTCATGGTCGGTGGCGTTTCCAGCGCGATGCTCATCAATGGGGATGGCAACGCCATCATGGGGAATTACATCGGTGTTGGCGTCTCCGGAGATACGAATCTCGGGGGAAGTTCGGGGATAATCTTCCAGTTCGCGACGAATACCCTCGTAGGAGGTTCTACTCCAGCGGAACGAAATGTCATCTCCGGGAGCACCTTCTCCGGCGTGTACTTCAGCTCTGGCCTGGCCCTCAACAATACGATCAGCGGCAACTACATCGGCCTGAACGCCGCCGGCACCGCTGCGATGGGCAACGGCTACGGCGTCGAAGTAGCGGCTGGCTCTGGCACGATCATCGGCGGCACCGCCCCGGGCGCGGGCAACGTGATTTCCGGCAACGGCGAAGGGATCTACCTGCGCGGCGCGACCGCGAATGATAACACCCAGATCCTCGGAAACCTCGTTGGCACGAATCCTGCCGGGACGGCCGCAATCCCCAACCTTTATGGCATCTCGCTCGGTTATGGCCCTATCGCTGACCCACCAAACAGCGGACCAGTAACGACCTTGAACCGCATTGGTGATGGCACCGCAGCCGGCCGGAATATTATTTCCGGGAATACAGATGAAGGTATCGCGATCTGGCAGAACGCGACGTTCACCACCATTCGCGGCAACTATGTAGGCGTTGCCGCCGACGGAGAAACACCACTTCCGAATGGCGGCGACGGCGGCATTGTTATTCGCAACTACGCCTCCGATAATACGATCGGCGGCATACTCCCCGGCGAAGGGAATATTGTCGCGAACAACCCCAACGGTATCGTCGTCTATGCCGGTGCCCGCAACGAGATCCGCGGTAACTCGACTTTCGACAACACCGGCCTCGGGGTGTGGATTTCGGGCGCAGAGACAAACGACCCTGGTGATGCCGATGGTGACCCGGTGTTGAGTGCGAACCGGCTCCAGAATTACCCGACCATCACGAACGCCCAATCTGTTAACTTCGACATCATGGTAGATGTCGATATTGACTCTGGCATTACTAACGCAATTTATCCAATCGTGATCGATTTCTACCGCGCCGATAGTCTTGCCAGTGGCGAGGGCGAGCGGTATCTCGGCAGCTTTTCCGCCCCCGCGCCCGGCTCGTACAACGTCAATCTCGGCGATGGCGATACGCTCAACGTTTCGCAGGGGAGCCCCCTGGTTGCTCTCGCCACGGACACGGCCGGGAACTCGTCGCAATTCTCGCCCGCCTTTGTGGTCGTTTCCGGCGAAACTGTTCCGAACGTCTCGGTTACCTATAGCTCGAACGATCTCATCGTTGGTCCAGGCTCTTTTGAGGTCCCGATAGGAAGTATTCCCATCGCTGCACTGGCAACGCTGAACTCGAAGGTCTCTGGCGTGCCCCTCAACAGCATCGACCTCTCCGCGTCGGCATTGCAGGATATTCCGCTCAACAGCATCCCGCTGAACTCGATCAGTGTCGCCGGGGTGCCGCTCGACAGCATTCCGCTCGATAGTATTCCCCTGAATTCCATCACGTGGGAAAAGCTGCTCGTCGGCACGCCAATGGAGAACCTGCCGACGAACTCGATCACCCTCGCCGACCTGCGGACTCAAGCGCCCGGCACGCTCGCATCCCTCACGCTCGGCGATGCGAACATTGTCGCGAACTCACTGCAGAGCGTGAGCCTCGCCGGCATCGTCCTTGGCGACCTCCCGCTCAACTCTATTGGCGGCGGAAGCGTCGCGTGCACCGGCTGCACCGCCGACCAGAGCCTGCTGCGCAACCAGATCCAGGGAGCGCCGCTCGACTCAATCAGCATCGATGGAACGCCGCTGGACAGCATTCCGCTCAATTCCATTCCCCTGAATTCGATCCCGCTCAACTCCATTCAGCTGAGCGCCATCCCCCTGAACAGCATCCCGTTGAACTCGATTCCGCTGAACAGCATCGGCCTGACATCGACCCGGCTGGCTGGGACGCTGGTCGGTGCTGCGCCGCTCAACTCGATTGACGTGCCAGGAGACGGACCTGGCGACTTCTGCACGTGGTGGGCGTCGGAAGGCGAGGATTGCGGGCTAACCAACCCGCAGACGCTGTTCGACCTGATTGTGGTGCTTGAAGGCCTGGCGAAAGACCCATCCTCGACGCCCCTGAACTCGATCCCACTCAACAGCATCCCCTTGAACTCGATCCCACTCAATTCGATTCTGCTCAATTCGATCCCATTGAACAGTATTGCCGTGGGTGGTGTGCCGCTTAATTCGATTCCGCTCAACAGCATCTTGCTGGCCGGAACGCCGCTCAACAGCATCCCGCTGAACTCGATCCCACTGAACAGCATCCCACTCAACTCGATTCCGCTGAATTCGATTCCGTTGAATTCGATTCCAGTCGGAGCGCCGCTCAATTCCATCCCGTTGAATAGCATTCAACTCGCAGCGTCACCGTTAAATTCGATCCCGCTCAACTCGATCTCGTTGCCAGCGTCTACCTTGACGACGAACTGGTGCGATTACATCTTCGAGATATCTGGAGTGACCTGCGCCACCCTTAAGCTGACGGACGCGAACTCTGTGCTTCAGCTCCAGCGCGCGCTGGAGGAAAACGGCATCACGGCGAGCCCACTCAACTCGATTCCACTCAACAGCATCATCGTGGGCACACCCCTGAACAGCATCCCGCTCAATTCGATTCCGTTGAATTCGATTCCGCTCAACAGCATCCCGCTCAACTCGATTCCGCTGAACAGCATCACCCTGGATTCTGTTCCGCTGAATTCGATTCCGCTAAATAGCATCCCGCTCAATTCGATCGAGACAATCGTGAATTGCGCGATGATGATCGCTCCGGACTGCACAACCGGGACGCTCAGCGACGCTCATGCGGCAGGGGCGCTCCAGCCCGGGGCGACCCCGGGGCTCCTCGCTGCCGCGCTCTCTTCGGGCGGTCTGATCGAAGGGACTTTGGCGTCGTATTTTGGCGATATGACGCTCGAACAGCTGCATGCGGCCTGGCAGAACCTCGGCTCGCTGAGGCTGAGTAACCTCGGCCCGCTCGGTCAATATCCCGGCATCAACTCCATGACCGTCCAGGACCTTATCGCCTTGCTGAACGGCGCAACGACCTTCTCCTTTGGCGCCTTTTACCCGGAGGGAACGCTGGGCGACGCGCAGAGCAATGGCGCAGAGTTCGGCGGCGTCACCCTCAGCGACATCATCCGCGTCTCCCTCGCGCAGAAAGACTACCCCTGGGAGGAGCTCCCGCTGGATACCCTCGGCGTCACAAACTTCGGGCCTTCCGGCGAAGAGGTCGATTACATCATCGATTTCACCATTTCCGATGCGGATTTCGAAGCTGAAGTAGAGGTGACGGTCGAACTCCCGGCCGGTTTCACCTACCAGCCCGGGACCTCCGCACTGGGCGTGATCGGCGGCCCGAGCGGCGTCGTCGCACCAGTCGCCATCCTTGACCCGGTCCTCATCGGCAACCAGCTTGTGTGGTACCTCAGCGGAATCATCAACGACGACTTCAACCGCATGACCTTCACAGCGACGCCGGGCCTGACTTTGGGCGCGAAGGTATCGAGTGCAAACGTCTTCGTCGACGGGGGATCGAGCACGGACGAAGCGACCGTTACGGTAGCTGAGAAGTATGAAGGTCTCTTGCCAGACGGCAGTCTGATTAACAACAACGCCATCGCGACGTCCCTGAGCATTGGCCCGGACACGATCTACATCGGCAGCATCCCGAGTGCGACCGACGTCGATTACTATCGGATCCCGATTCCTCCCGCCGGCTCCCGAGTGTCCGTGCTCATGAGCAACCTCGATACGGACCTTGACGTGGTTATGTACTCACCCGTGCAGCCGCCGTTGCTCTCCACGGGCCTCCATGTACCGCTGCAGTCGGTCCCCATTCCGGACAACGGCGGCGGGATCATCGCCAGCCCGCTCGAACCGGAAACCATCCAGGACATCTCCCTGGAGCGGCTCCCAGTCGTCGGCTCATCCGCGCACCGGAACACGGTGGACGAGCAGATCCAGTCCATCTCACTCGGCACCGGCGGCGAATACATCATTAAGGTGACCGGCTTCAACGGCGCCAGTAGCGACGTGCCGTACGTGCTCCGAGTCAAGATAACCGCACCGGAAGGTGTCCCTGTGTGTACGCCGCGCGAGTTCGCCTTCGCCGGTGATGGCGTCGCAGCGGGGCTTCCGGCGGTCCAGGGCGACGTCAAGACTCTCATCATCGCCAACCGAAAGCGCATGGGCGACACCTACGGAGACGCTGCGGCCTCGGAAGTGATGGCGAAGCTCAATGCGTTGGCCTGGGCCAGCCTCCCGGCGCCAAGCGCGCCAGTGGACGGCGTTGTCCTGACCGTCGATAGCCTCCCGGGTTACACGGCCCTCGACGCGAACCCGTGCGACTATCACGCGGCCAACGCGCTCGTCGGCCAGATCGGCGACCAGATCAACGCCTGGAAAGCGGCGAACCCGGACCTCGAGAACATCGTGATCGTCGGCACCGACGAGATTATTCCGTTCGCACGCGTCCCGGACCTGACCCGAATTTCGAACGAACGAGACTACGCGACAACGTTCGAAGACCACCGTGGAGCGCTCTACGGCGCGTTCGTCACCGGGCACATCCTCAGCGATGACCCCTACGGCGACTTCGATCCCATCCCCTGGCTCGACCGGCACCTCTACGTTCCCGACATCGCGGTTGGCCGGCTGGTCGAAACCCCGGACAACATTATGTTCGCGATCGACCAGTTCCTCGCCAACGACGGCTTCCTCGATCCATCGACGGCGCTCTCAACCGGGTACGACTTCCTTACCGACGGAGCCGATGCAATTTCCGAGACGCTGGACGCCCAGGCCTGGTCAACCGTCCCGGGCGAGGCACTGATTAACGAGACATGGAGCGCGGATGACCTGAGTGCAGCGCTCTTCGGTACGGAGTCACCCGACGTAATCTCGCTGAACTCGCACTTCGACCACTACCGCGCACTCCCGGCGGACCAGAACGCCACCGGCAAGGAGTCTGACCTGTTCACGAGCCGCGATGTGGATGGGTTCGGGACCCTGCCACTCGCCAATCGCATCGTCTTCAGCATGGGCTGCCATGCCGGCCTGAGTGTCGCAGACAGCGTCATCGGCTCGGAGCTGGACCCGAGAGCGAACGACTGGGCCCAGACCTTCGCCGCCGGTGGGGCAATCTTCATCGCCAACACCGGCTTCGGCTATGGCGATACCGATACCGTCGCCCTCTCCGAACGGCTGATGCTGAACCTTGCGCGGCGGCTCGACGGCCGCCAGACGATTGGCGACAGCCTCATGCTGGCGAAGCAGGACTATTTCGGCGGCCTCGGCGTCTACGGTGTTTACGACGAGAAGGCGCTGATGCAGGCAAGCTTCTTCGGCCTGCCGATGTACCGGATTGGCTCGCCCGGCGCGCCAATTCCGCCGCCTCCAGTGCTGCCACAGCTCTCCGCACCGGCCGTCGATCCCTCGACTGGTCTGCCAGCGAAGCCAATCTCGATCGGGATCAATTTTGGCGCCAACCCGACTACTACCGACCGTGGCAGTTTCTACGAGCCGCTATCGGCGACCTACACCCCGACCGGCGGTTTCACGACCCCCGGCGGCCCCACTGCGCCCGTCCTCGAAACCGGGTCGCAGACCACCCAGTACCGCCCCATCGAGCCGCGCATCACGCTGGACGTCACCCAGCCCAACACCAAAGCTCATGGCGCGCTCATCACGAATCTCGCCTCGACGGACGAGCCGTTTGACCCGGTGTACTTCCAGCCGGTCGTTGATCTCTCCTCGAGCGCGGCAGAACCGGCCGTCCAGGCAGCGATCTTCCCGACGAGATTCCAGAACATCACGACCTTCACCGCGAGTGATTCGCCATCGGGCGACGGGCAACGCCAGAACCTGGTGCTCATTCCGGGCCAGTTTATTTCGACCGGCGGCTCCTCGGGCATCCACCGCAAGTTCTCCGAAATAGATGCCACTGTTTACTACTCCAACGACAACGACTATCTGCAGCCGACCCTAAGTCAGATGCAGGCGCAGGTCCTTGGCGGCCAGGTACACATTTCGGTCACCGCCACGGACTCCACCGACGTCGGCGTGGGCACCGTCGAACGCGTATTCGTCCTCGTGCTCGACCAGTTCGGCACCTGGCAACCGCTCGAGCTCACGCCGCAAGGCGGCAACCGCTGGAGCGGGAGCCGGCCGGTGTCCGGGACCGACGTGTACTACTACGTGCAGGCGGTCGATGCCAGTGGCAACGTCGCTGCGAGCAGCAACAAGGGCACCGCGCTGGAGTTACTGGTCGGGCTTCCGCTCGAAATTACGAGCGTCCCAGACGCTAGCATCTTCGCGGCGCGCGGGGCCCAGGTCACCATTTTCGGGACCGGCTTCGCGGCCGACAGCGTCGTGAGATGGAACGGAACGATTGTCCCGTGGTCGTTCTCTGGCCTGAATATCGTGGTCCAGGTGCCAACGTCATTGCTGCTGACACCCGGGCCGGCGACCATCCGGGTCACGAATTTGAGCCCGGCCGCGTTCAAGGAAATCATCGTGACCGTCCACCGCTCGCCGGCCGACGTCAATTGCAGCGTCACTGTCGATGCGACCGATGCACTGGCCGTCCTGCGGAGTCTCGCGGGGTTCGGCAGTGGCATATTGCCTCAATCCTGCCCGTTCGAGCCGGTAACGCCTGCAGGTGACGCGAATAAGAATGGCACCGAAGACCTGGCCGACGTCATCTTCATCCGGAAGTGGGTCGCCGGCATCCATTAAGGCAAATCGGCGCCGAGTGCCTGGCGGCGACCCCAAAAGTCGCCGCTAAGGAACTCTGCCGCCTGACGGAATTGTGACCGGCGGGGGCTCACAGGTGGTGGTCAATCTGCTGCTGTTGTGCCTCGCTGGGCACGCCGCTCCAGCCGCGCGAGCCACTCCGCGGATATCGGCTCGAGTTCGAACCCCTCGGGAAACGGCGGCCTGGCAGGCTCCCCCAGGGCGACCAGGACCGATGGCTGCTGGTAGTACGCCATCGAGGTCGCGCGGGCGAGGGTAGGCATGAGCGCCGGATGCGCTGAGGCGACCGAACCAACGACCTCCAGCGCTGCCGCCTGGGACAGCGCCGCCAACCCACCGGCATCCAGCGCGAGGGCCGCCTCACGGACTGCGTCGAGCCCGCCAGCGAGCGAAGCGAACGCCGCCGGGTTCTGGCTCAGCGAAGCTGCCACCTGCGGCCAGATATCGAGGTCGCCAGCGCCGGGCATGCGGCCTTCCGGCGGGATCACCAGGTTGAGCATGGCCCGAAGGAAGCCGAGGTCGCTGAGGGCTGCTGATTGTTCGGTCATGTCAGTCAAACAGGTTCGCCAGGTTCTTCTTGACGTTCGCGGCGATGTAGAGCGCGATCGCCTGGATCGTCGAGGTTGGGTTCACGGCGGCCCCGGTGACGAAGACACTCCCGTCGATGACGAACAGGTTTTTCACGTCGTGCGCCCTGCCCCACTCGTTCACGACCGATGTCCGCGGGTCGCGGCCCATGCGGGCGGTGCCCATCAGGTGCCAACCGGCGTTGCGCATCTGCGGGTCGATCATGACATCGCTGGCGCCTGCCGCCCGCATGACTTCGTCCCCTCGCTCGGCCGCGAAGGCGAGGATCTTCCGTGTGTTGTCGCTCAGCGTGTAGGTCACCTTCGGTGCCGGGATGCCGTTGCTATCCTTCAGCACCGGGTCCAGGGTGACGCGGTTATGTTCTTCCGGCAGGTCGTCCGTGAGGCAGACGACGGTTGCTGTGTGGCCAAACATCTTCTCGTAGGCGTCGTGGTGGCCGGGTCCCCACGGGATTCGCCCATATGCCCCGCCCATCATCGCCGTCTGGGCCGGCCCGAACCCGCGCACCGCTTCGAACGAAAACCCGCGGAGGAAGTCGCGCGAGCGGTTGGTGTGATAGAACTCGTGGCTCCAGAGGGTCGCGCTCACCGGCCCGCGACGGCCGTGGAACTCTTCGTCGAACACGCCGGTGACGAACGCAGCAGGGT
The DNA here is from genome assembly GCA_038256595.1 of Tepidiformales bacterium. Lineage (GTDB taxonomy): Bacteria > Chloroflexota > Dehalococcoidia > Tepidiformales > Tepidiformaceae > JBBSKE01. Next base: position 8,696 of record JBBSKE010000068.1, read on the forward strand.
GGAACATCAGGTTCTTGCCAACCAGCCCGCTGCTGTTCGCCAGGCCATCGGGGAAGCGCTCGCTCTTCGAATTGAGCAGCAGCCGCGAGGTACCGACCCCGTTGCAGGCAACGACAACGATCTCCGCCTTCTGCTCCTGGAGCGTCCCCGTTTCGTCGTAATAGAGGACGCCGTTTGCGAGGCCATCGTCGCCGAGCGTGATCTCCTTCACCCGGCAGCCAGTGCGGATCTGCACCCCCCGGCGCTGGGCAACTGGCCAGTAGGTGATATCGGTGCTGGCCTTGGCGCCCTGCGCGCAGCCAGACCCGCAGGTGCCGAGGTTGATGCAGGCGGAGCGGCCTTCGTACTCCTGCGAGATGATCGCCGCATCGGAGGGCCACCAGTGCCAGCCAAGCTTCTCGAAGCCGCCGGCCAGCGTCTCGCCCAGCTTGCCGAACGGCAACATCGGCAGCGGAGGCTCATGGTACGGGTAGGCAGGGTCGCCGGCCAGGCCGGAGACGCCCATCATCCGGTCGTTCGTCGCGTAATGCGGCTCCAGGTCGTAGTAGGAGATTGGCCAGTCTTCGGCAACGCCATCCAGGCTGCGGACGCGGAAGTCGTTCGGTGTGAAGCGCGGGAAGTGCGCCGTCCAGAGAATCGTGCTGCCGCCGACGCCGTTGAACATCAGCGGTGAAATCGGCGATGCCTCGTCGTTCACCGGGTAGTCCGTCAGCCGCTTGCGGACGTTTGGGTTCGCAGACCACTCCGTCGGGGCACGCGACTCCCAGTCCATCGTGTTCGCCGGGTACTCGCTTTGCTTCACCCAGGGTCCCTGTTCGAGGCAGAGAACGCTCATCCCGGTCTCGGCGATGCTCCAGGCGAACGCCGCGCCTGAGGCGCCTGCCCCGATAATCAAAACGCCAACGGGTTCATCTGACATCGGGCCGGATACTACACCGGTTGTGATCAGCGGGCTATCGGTGCACGTCGCAAGCCGGCAGAATCAGCACTTCCCCGGGATGCCTCATCGGCCTTCGCGAAAGAGAAACTTAGAGGCTGTAACGCGCGAGGTCGCTGGTGATGGTGAAATCCACGCCCGGCAGGGGGCCAACATTCGGCCCCAGGTGCGTGAGCAGCAGCTTCGATTCGGGCGCCATCGCGGCCCGCAGCTTCGGCATGTCGTCGACCAGGTTCATGTGGATGTCGAGCTGGTCACTCCGGCTGGAGCATTCGCTCACCAGCACCTCGCTCCCTCGGGCGAGATCCAGGACCCCATCGCAGAGGGCCGAGTCGCCCGTATAGCCGAACCTGCGGACTCCCAGCGCTGCAGCGTAGCCGAGACTCTGGCTCAGGCGAGTATCGTGCTTGGCCTCGACCGGCTCGAGTGCGAGGTCTCCGATCGCCACCGACTTGCCGGGCAGGGCGACTTCCCACTCGATTTCGAACGGCAGGCCGTCCATCTGGCCGGGAAAGGCCAGGTCGATGATCTCGATCGCAAGCCGCTGCGTTTCGACGGGTCCGATGATCCGGATCGGCCGGGTGCGGCCCAGGTATTTCCAGTGAAGGAGGAGGAACGGCAGGCCGAGAAAGTGGTCGCCGTGGTGATGCGAGAGGATGACTGCCTCAAGGGTGTTGGCATCGATCCCGGCCTTATTCAAGGCCATCAGCGCTGTCGGCGGCGCCTCGAACAGGTAGCGGTCGTTTACGACGAAGCCGTTCCAACAGAGGCCACCCGGGGCGAATGCATTCCCGGTACCGATGAACGTCAGGTCGAGTGCGGTCACGAATTCATCGTACCAGTTGGCTCGCAGCGAACCACTCGGATCACTGGTCTCGCAGGGCTTCGGGCGGGGAATCCGTGCACCAGCCGAAACACTCGTCCAATATGGTTGCGTAACTGGATGTGGCCACCACTCCAGCCAAGCCAGCAAAGCAAAGACGAGGTATGCCCGTGCCCGGAGTTCGCGACGAGGAAGCCGCCAGGACGCTGTTGATCGACGGCGACATCTCAATCGACTGGCAGGTGATGATCCCCAGAGAGTCGGCGGCCACGGTGGCCGCGGACCGTGCCCTTGGGCAAGGGTTCGGCGCACATCTCTCATCCGAAGCGGGTGGGGTGGCGCGCTTTGCCGCCCACCTGAGAGCGGCAGCGACGGAACTCGGGGGCGGGATCTCCGTCATCTCCCCGCACGTCGATGACACGGCAGTGCGCGCGCCAGACCTCACCTCGGTGGCGCGAACATTCTCGGTCTGGGAAACGCGTCCACGTGCGCGCGCGAAGACGGCGGAGACCGCCTGGCGCATGACGGCATTTCTTGGCGATGAACGCGCCACCGTGCCACCACCTGCGGCATTCGCAAACGGGACTCCCCCGTTCAAAACGCTGTTCCTCAATGACCAGTTCTTCGGTTACCGGGACCAATCCGCAGCCTGGGCGCCGATTCTTGCGAACTGCGACGAAGACACGAGAGTCGTTCTTCGCGCCGCTACCCCGCTGGCAAGTGGCGCCCTCTGGACGGAACTCATCGAGCGATTCGCGGACCAGCTAACCGTAATCGTTGCCGCATCGGACCTCCGGCGGGACGGCGCCAACCTCGGTGTTCCCCTCTCGTGGGAACGGACCTGGGCCAACGCCTACGCTGCTGTGCGCGGCTCTGCGGTGAGCGCCGCAGCCCAGGTGGTGGTGACCATCGGGGGCGCGGGTGCTGTCCTGGTGAAGCGGGGAGGCGAGACGACCCTGGTCTTTGACCCGCCGCGGCAGGAGGGCGACTGGGAGTCAGAGCACACCGGTTTGCTCGCGACATCACCGTTGTTTATTGCGTCTGCCGTTGCACTCGGTGAAACCGTCGGCGGCGAGGACCCGGCTGAGTGGATCCGTCGCGGCCTGGTTGCATCGCGGGTGTCCCACGTGGTTGGGCCGTTGTTCGAAACGACGACGTTCGGCAAAGGGCTCGTCGCTCCAAGCCAGGCCGTTGGCCGGGCCCTCGCAGGCGCCGATACCGGGGATGACCGTTTCGCCGTCCTCGAGCTACCGGAGGCACCCGGGGCCGATCTTCGCATCGCCCAGCAGGTCATCCCGGATTCCGAAGCGGGAGAAGCGGCGACCACCGTCGCCCTTCACGGCCTCCAGCGGCTTCACAGCGCCATCCCAATCGAGTCGGTCGGCGCATGGGTATCGATTGACCGGTACGAAATCGAGGCGGTCCGCAGCCTGCGTTCGCTCGTGCAGAACTACATCCTCCAGGTGGAACAGCAGCACACCAGCCGCCCGCTTTCGATCGCGGTGTTTGGCCCTCCCGGTTCGGGCAAGTCATTCGCGGTGAAGCAGCTGGCGATAACCTTGCTCGCGGGACGCTGCACCACCCTCGAGTTCAACCTCTCGCAACTCCGGGACTACGCAGACCTGCCCGCAGCGTTCAACGAGATCCGCGATGCCGTGCTTCGGGGCCTCTTTCCGCTGGTCATCTGGGACGAATTCGACAGCTCACTCGGCGATATCCCGCTGGGCTGGCTGCGCGCGTTCCTGGCGCCGATGCAGGACGGGTTGTTCTTCGACGGCACCGCCTACCGGCCGACCGGCCACGCCATCTTCGTGTTCGCCGGCGGCACGGCAGAGACCTTCGAGCAGTTCAACCCCGGTGAGTACTCGCCGGCCGAGCGGGCGGCCAAAAAGCCGGACTTCGTCAGCCGGCTGCGAGGGTTCCTGAACATCGTCGGTCCGAACCCGGGCAAAGAGGAGCAGTCGTCATTCGCGACGCGCCGGGCGTTGCTGCTGCGTTCCCTGCTTCGGCGGCGGGCCCCGCAGTTGTTCCGCGGGGAGGAACTGAAGATCGCCCCGGGGGTGCTGCGCGCCTTC
>JBBSKE010000069.1:0-12480 GCA_038256595.1 Tepidiformales bacterium
GAGAAGTTGAACCCGTCAACGCTTCCGAATCCGAGTGCGGTGCCGATGAACCCGCCAATAATTGCGCCGGCAATGCCGATAACAATCGTGATGACAACGCCGACAAAGCCGCGGCCACCGGCATCGTTACCGGGCATGATGACCTGCGCAACGGCGCCGGCGAGTAGTCCAAAAATAATCCAGGCAAGAATTCCCATGAAGTTAGTTCTCCGTAAGTGATGCGCTTAGCGTAAGTGCGACAACCTTGCATCCTTACCTGCGACACGCGTCGCAGCATTGCGGTTTCCTATCGCCTGCCTTGGGGGCAGTTTCGGTTCGAAATTCGGGGCACCGGAGACGCAAAAGTGCCAACCTGATCGCCAGGTTGGCACTTTCATGAACTGCAGAACCGGGATGGCCCTAGTTCTGGGTGTTGCGATTCCCGAATTCGAAGATCGGCTGGCCGTTCTCCGCGCCGGCTTCGTGCTTGCGGCGGCGAACTTCCGAGCGGCGAGACTGGAGCAAGACGAACCCGGAGGCAATCTCGCGGATTTCGCCGAGTTCGATCCAGTAGTCCGGCTCCATCTGCGTATCTACCTTGAACCAGCCGTCAACCGAGTTGATAGCCCGGACATAGCCGAGGTGGACGCCATCGCTGCTGAAGACCGGCAGGCCGATGGGAGGAATGGTAGGGGTGCTGGTTCCCTGGAGGGTCATGGGTGGTTCTCCTTTGATGGTGGCTGCCTACGGAGCAACCGTGGACCGCTCGGTACCACTGGCGACTCCTGCGGGGTCCCGGGGAGGTGCGTCCAGTGGTTGTTGGGTGTCTGCCTGGAAGGCTGGGTCCGCATCGTCCGGCCAATCGAACTTGTCGAACCCCTGCGCATCCTTCAAACGGGACTTGGCAACGTTGAGCAAGATTCGCTCCTTCCCCTGGTCGACGCTGAGCGCCTGCCACGGGACTGCGAAGAGCTTGTCGCCAAAACCAAGCAAGCCGCCGAATGAGAGCACGGCGTAGGCAACGGCTCCGGCTTCGAGATCGAGCATGATCTCTTCGAGCTTTCCGAGATCTTCGCCTTCGAGGTTCACCACTCGTGTTCCAATAAGCCCGCTCACGGAAAGAATCTTCGCCATCGCCCTGCAACCTGCCGCGTTCTGTTGTATCCAGAATCGACCATGAAGCATCTCGGGACTGGTAGTGCAAACGTGACGCGATATTACAAACGCATCGCAATTCGCAGCAGAGGCTGATTTTGAACCAAATCTGCGGGCCAACGAGGCCGTTTACGCCTCTTCGGGGACGGCCTGGAACATGTATCCGATGCCCGGGAGCGTCTTGATGATCTCCGGGTTGCTCGGGTCGCGTTCGAGCTTCTGGCGCAGCCGGGACACCCAGACGCGCAGATACTGGAGGTCGTCGCGGTATTCCGGGCCCCAGACCTTCGCGAGCAGTTCGCCGCTGAGGATAACTTTGCCCGGGTTTGCAGCGAGGTGCTGGAGCAGCTGCCATTCCGTCCGCGTGAGCGCGATGGTGACGCCGCTGCGCTTGACCAGCCGCTTGCCGAGGTCCACCTGGATGTCGCCAGCCGCATTGACGGTCTGCTCGGCATCGACGCCGGCGGAGCGCCGAAGTACGGCTCGAATGCGCGCGCCCATCTCATCGGCGCCGAAGGGCTTCACGATGTAATCGTCCGCGCCCATTTCGAGACCGCGCACCTTGTCGATCTCGCGGTCGCGCGCGGTGACAAGGATGACGGGGATGTGCCAGCGCTCACGAATCGCGCGCAAAGTCTCCAGGCCAGTCATGCCGGGCATGATCACATCAAGGAGGACGATGTCGGGCCGCTGCTCTTCCGCAACCGTCAGCGCCTCTTCGCCACTGGAGGCGGTGACCACGCGGAATCCCTGTCCCGCCAGTTCCAATTTGATCAGCCTGAGGATTCCCGCTTCATCATCGACTGCCAGGACCAGGGGCTCATTGGCCATCTATTCACTCGCCTTTAGGATGCACTGAGAATACGAGGGCTACGTGCGACGTGTCGAACATAGCATGTTATGCGTTTGTAACGCCGCCCTTCGTAGCATAATTAGCACCATGATTGGGAGCTAACGCCGGACATATGACTACCCGCCGTCAAGACGGCAGCGGTGACCGGCTCAACGACCCGGCACGCGTTGCGGCAATCTCCCGGACAGGCCTGCTCAACCTCCCCCCGGATGAGGCGTTCGATCGCCTCACGCGGATGGCGGCGACGCTGCTCGACGTCCCAATTGCGCTCATCACGCTCGTGACCGACACGCGCCAGTTCCTGGCGAGCGCGGTCGGCGTGCCCCCGGACCTCGCGCAATCGCGCGAAATGCCCATCCGCGAGTCGTTTTGCCAGTACGTGGTCGAAGACGACGCCCCGTTGCACGTCTCCGATGTGCGCACGGACGAACGCCTCAAAGACAACCCGTCGATTGCCGCTTTTGGCGCCGTCGCCTACTCCGGCGTGCCGCTGCGGCTGCCCGACGGGAACGTTCCCGGAGCGATCTGCGTGATCGATACACGGCCACGGGAGTTCACGCCCGAGCAGAAGCAGCTCCTTGCGGACCTTGCCGAAATCGCGAGCCGGGAAATCGCCGGCCGCCTGCCAGCAGAATCGCGCATGCAGCCGCCTGGCCGCCTCTCCTACCTGCTAGACCTCCTGCCCGTCGGGCTCTATGTCGCCGATCGCCGCGGGCGGCTCGTCTACTACAACCGGCTCGCCCAGGAGATCTGGGGTGGGCGCGTCGCTCTCGGGACCCAGGACGCCGAGGCGTTTCGCCTGAAGCGCATCTTCGATGCGAGCGGAACGCCCATCGAGACAGATTCGACACCGCTTACGCTCGTTCTTGCAGGGGAGCCCGCCGGCGAGCGCGAACTCGTGTTGGGCGAAGGCAGCGATCGCCGGACCATCATGTTCAATGTTGGCCTTGTGACCGACCCGGATGGGGGTATCACCGGCGGCGTCTGCATCATGCATGACATAACAACTATTCGGCGTGCCTCCCACCTGCGAGACGAACTGCTCGCCCTCGTCTCGCACGAGCTGCGAACGCCGCTGACCATCATCAACGGGATGTCCGGCTTCCTTTCCCATGCGCCCGATACGCTGCCGAAAGAGACGCGGGATTCCGCGCTCGCCGACATCTTCCAGGCTGGTCAGCGCATGGAGCGGATGGTCGAGAACATGCTCTTGCTCTCGCGGCTCGAACACGAGGCGGCCGAGACGGAGCCAATCCTCGTCCGCGAAGCGATCGCCTCGGCAATGGAGCGCCATCGCTACGATTTCCCTGGCAGCGAGGTCCGAATTCTCGGCCCGCGGCCGCGGGACCTCGCGGTGCGTGCGGTCCCGGCGTGGATCCACCTCATCCTGGTGAACCTGCTGCGCAACGCCGAGCAATATGGGGACCACAAGATGCCCCACATCCTCCAGGCGCAGAATGGGGAAAGCATGGCGACCATCTCGCTCTGCAACTCCGGCAAGCCGCTCACTCCGAATGAATACGAGACGTTGATTCAGCCGTTTTACCGCGGGCCGGAAACTGCGGTCACGGTCTCGGGCGCTGGCCTGGGGCTGACCGTGGCCGCTCGCCTCGCCGAAGCCCAGGGCGGAAAACTCGTCGCCGAATCGTGGGAAGACCACGACGGGACGAAGGTCACTCTCCGGCTTCCCGCGTTCTCTTTGGAAGAGTAGTTGAGTGCTGCGGCAATCCCACGGGCGTGCAACCTTCATTGCCTGGTGGATCTGCGGGGTTACGAAGAGATTTCTGAAATATTTCCGACGCGTAGATAATTTGGCCCTGGCCTTGCAAAAACATATCAACTTCGGGCAGCGCGCTCTTTGCAGATCCGCTACCCTCCGCCTATGTCGCAGCTCAACCGGCTCAGACGGCTCAGCGTCCTCTGGGGATCAGGATTTCCCGCGCTGCTCATCGCCCTCACCGAGTTGGCGCTGCTGGCGGTCGTTCTCGTCGCCTTCTTCGCCTACCAGTCGGCGATTAGTCAGCGGGTAGAGTCGAGGGACGCTGTAGAGGCGATGGACAACCTGCTCATAGCACTTATCGACGCGGAAACCGGCGAACGTGGCTATCTGATCACCGGCGAAGATGAATTTCTCAAGCCGTACCGCAATGGGCTCTCGCGGATCAGTGTCCATATGGAAGCGGTCGGGGCATTCGCCGAAGATAGTGGCGAGCCGATGTCCATGCAGGTCTATGCGAGTCTTTCGGACGTGGTGGATCAGAAAGTCGCCTTGATGGAGACCTCCGTCGCGCTCATGGCAGCCGGTGACGATGAGGCAGCCCGCGAGCAGATCGTCCTCGGTCGCGGCCGCGAACTCATGGACCAGATCCGCGCCGACATCACGACCATTCGAACCATCGACGAGGAGCTTCTGGCCTCGCGCTCGGACCGTGTCGACAACATCGGCCGCTTCATCGCGGTTACGGCTATCTCTCTTGCCGCGTTGACGCTCGGCATCGTCGGCTGGCTGCTGGTCGCCCTTCGCCGCCGCCAGGAGACCATCGCCCTGCGCGCCGTAGCAGATGCCAAAGACGAATTCGTCGGCTTCGTCTCCCACGAACTGCGCACACCAATCGCACTCGTCGCCGGCAATGTTCGCATGCTCGAAGACGCTGGCTTTGGCGAAGGTGACGACGCTATCACCGAAGCGCTCGCGGAGATTAGCTACGCAGCCGACCGCCAGCAGGACATCGTCAACACGCTCTTGAGCCTCGCGAAGGCGGGTGGCGGGTCCGTTCTGCCGGTCGAGCCGATCATGCTCACGCGTATCGCCCAGGGAGTGCGCCGGCGGCACCTTCGCCAGCACCCGGACCTCCGCATCGAAGTCCACGCGGAGCCCGGTACCCCACCGGCGCTGGGAGACCGCAGCGCCGTCGAACAGGTGCTCATCAACCTCATCAGCAATGCCAACAAATACGGCAATCGGATCGAACCTATCCGGATCGATGTCGCTCCCGATGGCGATCACGTCCGGGTGAGTGTTACCAACTCGGGCGAACTCGTCGACCGCGAAGCCTTCCAGCACATTTTCGAGCCGTTCTTCCGGATGCCGGCCACTGCAGCGTCGGCACCGGGCATCGGCCTTGGCCTGACGGTCTGTCACCGGCTGATTGCGGCCCAGGGTGGTCAGATGAGCGCCGAGGCAGTGCCGACCGGCGGCGCCTGCTTCACCTTCCGCCTGCCAGTCGCGCCGCTCGACGATGAACGTGACGTATAGGCGGCCACTGTCTGTCGGGCATCTTTACCCGGCGGGAATTGCGATGTTTTCGCAATGCCGGGTCCTTCATTCTGCGCTCGTTCGCCGCGTGCGAGCCGACCGCGTAGTATCTCCCCTGTGACGAGTAACGCCCCGGCTGCCTCTGCCGGCGAACCCCGCAACCTGCGAACGTGGCTCGCGCCCGCCGCCGTTGTCCTCGCGCTCGTCTTTGGGCTCGGCACGATCGTGTTCCTTTCGAGCCGCGCGAACACCAGCGAAGCGCCTCCCGAACCGGCCGCCTTCGCGACCCCCGTGCCCGTCCGCCCGGTGCTCGGGTTCGATGTCCGGCAGGCGACCCCCGGCAGCTTCCAGCTCGCGAGCGCCGGCCAGGCGAGCGGCCAGGAACGCACGCTCACGGTCACGCCGGACATCCGCTGGGAGATCCTCGAACCGGTCTCCGAAGCCGATATCACCATCGGCGAGTGGCTCACCGTCATCGGCGTGCCGAATGCGGTCCGTGCCTTCTCGATCCGCTCCGTCGTCGTCTTCCCTGCGACCTCTACGCCCGGCGAGGACGGCCTCTTGCGCTCGGCCAGCGGCTTCTCTGGCTATGAAGCCGCTCGTGACCCGCTCGAGAAGCCCATCCTCAGCGGCAAGGTGATTCGCCTCTCGCAGCGCGAAGGGACGACCGAAACCGCCCGCGGCTCGGTCCCCGCGACCTACACGGTGGTCACCATCCAGACGCCCGGTGGCGAAGTCGATGTCGACCTCCAGAACGGCAAGGAGTTCGCTCTCCACCGCGTCGCGCCAGCCGAAGCCGGTGATGTCCAGGATGGCGACCGGCTCGCCTTCGCGGCAACCGACGGCGAACCACAGGCGATCCTCATACTCCCCGGCGGCGCCCAGTAACGTTAGAATATTCGCATGTCGATTGAATCCGCAGTCCAACTGCTGACCGCCGAAGCTTTCCTCGCCCTGCCGGACGCACCGCACGGCGGCAAGATGGAGCTCATCCGCGGGAGAACGGTGACACATATGCCGGTGGGCGGCCCTCACAGCGAGTTAACGATTCTTGTCGCAACCGAATTGAGTTTGTTCGCTCGCCCACACAAACTCGGCGCCGTCGGTGCCGAATGCGGGTTCGTGCTGTCGCGGAACCCGGATACGGTCCGCGCTCCCGACGTGCACTTCGTACGAATGAGCCGGTTGCCTTCTGGCCGCATGCCGCGCGGCTTCTTCGACGGTCCACCAGACCTCGCCGTCGAGGTTATCTCGCCAGACGACACGGACCGAGAGTTGGTCGAAAAGCTGATGCAATACCAGCGGGCGGGCGTGTCACGAGCCTGGGTGGTGCGCCCGGAGGCCCGGACGATCACCGTGCACTACCCGGAGGGTAACGCGCACACGTTCGAACCCGGCGCCACGCTCACAAGTCATGACGCCGGGTTCGAGGTTGAAGGTTTCGCGCTCGATGTGGGCGCGCTCTTCGGCGAGGCGCAGGATTCGCGCTAACTGGCCGATGTAGCGGTTGCTGCGGCTTCGAGCGCGGCCTCGCCATCCTTCGCCCACTTGAAATGCGTGCGGCCGTGGCCCGCGTTCGCGCCGAGGACGCCGCCAACCGTGCCGTCCGCCCAGGGAGCGCCCGGGATCTTGAGCTGAAGCTGCTCGTCCGTCAGTTCGCTGACGAGAGTGAGCGTCTCGCCCCGCGCCTTCTGACCGACCGCAACCACTTCGTCCCAGGTCGCGTTCTCGTGCTTGAGCTTCCACTCCTCAGTCATGGCGTGGACGTCGCGCAGGATCTCTTCGCGCGTGCGATCCCGGAAATCCTTACCGCCAATGCGGACCGGACTGTCGTTCCCGGCGATGAGCCGCCGCACCATCGCGTTGAAGTTGTGCTCGATGAGTGCGAGGTGGACGAAGTGGTCCTGGTAGGTCCACATCGTCGCGCCGCCATCATGCTCGCTCGGCGTGACCTGCTTCTTGAGCTGCTCGGGCGACATCTGGGAAAGGGTCTCAAGGAGCCAGGCGCGGTCCTTGCTGAGGGTAATTTCGAGTTCGGTGCGATTCACGGGGTCTCCTGCATGGATGCAATGAGGGCCAGTCTACGCGAGTTTCGTCGAACGCGAAGGCGGTTCGAGGGCCGGCCTCGGCACGCGGATGCTGGGCCTACGGCGGTGCGGCAGTCGCCGAGTCACCCACCCGCTCGCTCCCGGTCGCGGTTCTTCGACCTGTGGCAGGTCAGAGACGGTGCTTGACTTCGTGGGGCGCAGGATTCGTTGCGAGCCGCCAACGCAAAGAGGCCGCCAATCCCATCGGGACTGGCGACCTCTGCATGCTGCTGGTGGGCAGGATTATTCGACGACGACTTCGGCACCAGCGTCGGAAAGCTTGGCCTTGATGCTCTCGGCCTCTTCCATCGTCACGCCTTCCTTCACTTTCGTGGGGGCAGACTCAACGAGGTCCTTGGCTTCCTTCAGGCCGAGGCCGCTGACGACCTCGCGAATGGCCTTGATGACGTTGATCTTGTTGTCGCCGAAGGACTTCAGGACAACGTTGAACTCGGTCTTCTCTTCTTCCGGCTCGGCGGCGGCGGCGGCGCCACCACCAGGGGCGGCCATCGCCATCATCGGCGCGGCGGCCGTGATGCCGAACTTCTCCTCGATCGCCTTGTTCAGGTCGCGGAGTTCGATGATGGTCATGGTTTCGATTACTGCGAGGACATCGTCAATCTTGGACATAATTAGTCTCCTTTAGAGCGAACGTTGCGCGGCTGAGCGGGCTCAGGCGACACCTTCGAGTTGATCCGCGCGCGCATTGATGAGCCGTGCGAACTGGGTAACCGGTGCGTTGATGAGCCCGGCGAACCCATAGAGCGGGCTCTGCATCTTGCCAACGAAATCAGCGATGAGCTGCTCCCGCGAGGGCATGGTGGCGAGGCCTTCGACACCGGCGCGGTCCAGGACGGAGCCCTGGAGGTAGCCGCCGAGGATGTTCAGCTGGACGCGGCGAGTACGCATGTACTCCGTCAGCAGCTTCACCGGGGCGATAGGGTCCCCCATGCCGAACGCGACGGCAGTGGGACCCTGGAAGATTTGCGCCATATCCGGGTGGCCGGCAGCGCGCGCGGCCATGGAGGCGACGGTATTCTTGACCACCTTCACATCGACATTTGCCGGGCGCAGGGCGCGGCGCAGTTCCGTGAGCTGGGCGACCGTGAGTCCACGGTATTCGGCGCTGATAGCGATCGACGCCCGCTGCATGCGGCTCGTCAGATCTGCCAGCATCCGTTCCTTCCGTGGGGTTGGCATGGGCGGCTCCTTGCAACTTGGGGCGAACCTGCGCGCGGCAGGTGCGCAATTAGAGGTGAGCCGGAAACGAAAAATCCCTGCCAGCCGGGGCAGGGACACACAACACTCTTCCGAGCACGCGAGAGCCAGCCCGCGTCAGTGAGTCATCGCCTCGGCAGGCGCTCTTTCGAGCATTCTCCCCCCGCCTGGCGGCGGTTCGCATAGGGACCTGCAGTCTTCGGCCATATGAAAGACGGACTAAGGGTAGAGTCGAACGCGCTCACGAGCAACCAATTCGCGCTCACGTTCGCCGCGGCCTCGCCAGATGCCATCGTCAGTAACGCGACTGACCGAGGGAGCGTGGCCAAATGACCTCGAGGCGCCGATTGTCGCGGTTGGCTCCACGCCCCTTCCCGCGAGAAAAGATGCCGCTGCCGAGCTGCCGGCTGCCACGACAACCGGTGGCACGCTCCCTAAGGCGGTCGCGTTACTGTAAGCGAGACCGCGACGGACAACACTCGCACCTCAGTCCTCCGTCCTCAGTCCTACTCCCACTCCCCGCTCGCCTCTCAGCACTCCCAACCCCACAATATGGGATCACAGGCGAAGGAGGCTCCCACATGACAAAGTGCATCCGGTGTTACAGCGAATATGCAGGCCCGCCGCATCTCATGGCCGGCCGCGCCTACTGCTGCGCGAGCTGCTCCGTCGGTTCTGCCTGCGAGCACCAGGGGATCCATCGCGCCGCCCCGGTCCGCCGCTACGACTCGATGTTCGACCGTTTCCGCGCCGAGGCCCACTCGCGCACCCCCTATGAGCCCGAAGAGCTTGTCGAGCGCGGCCAGTAATGACCTCGCGCACGCCCGGCCAGGTGCTCCCCGACTACACCCTTCGCGCCCATAACGCCTCCGAGCAATCGGAAAACAAGATCCACGACAACGCCGTCGCGCGGCAGTACGGCTTCGAAGGGGGCCTCGTCCCCGGCGTCGCCATCCATGGCTACATGACGCGCCCGGCTCTCGACGCCCTCGGCCCCCAGTGGCTCGAACGCGGCACGATCTCGACCCGCTTCATCAAGCCGTTCTACCAGGACGAACTGGTCACCGTGCGAACGACCGTCACTTCGGCCAGCGAATCCTTGGTCGCAGTCGACCTTGTTGCCGTAAACGAAAAGGGCGAGACCTGCGCCATTGGTACGGCGACCCTCCCGGCAGAGGCGCCTGTGCGGCCGGACATCGCCGACGTGGCGGCTGCACCACTCGCCGCGGTTCGACCACCCGTCTCCCGTGATGCCCTCGCGGCAATCCAGACGCTCGGCACGATCGAAACGCCCTGGGAGTCGAGCGAAAAGGACGCGGGCTTTCTCGCCGAGATCAAGGACGACCACCCGGCCTATCGCGGCGAATCTGCCGTCATCCACCCCGGGTTCCTGGTTCGATTCGCGAACACCGTGCTTGTCCGGGCCGTGCAACTCGGCCCATGGATCCACGTTTCGAGCGACGTTCGTCACTACTCGACCGTGAAGCCGGGAGAGGGTTTCTCGACGCGCGCGCGCATCACGGAGCTTTTCGAACGGAAGGGCCACAAGTTCGTCACCCTGGACGTGCTCCAGGTCTCGGGCGTGCGACCGGTCACCCGCAACACGCACACCGCCATCTACGACATCCGCCGCGCCGACGCCTGACCCGGCGCCGCGCCCCAGCTTGAGCGAGGTTCCCGCATTGGCTCTCTACGAATACGCCTGCCCCGCCTGCAAGACGACCTTTGACCAGCGCATGCCGATGTCCGAGGTCAAGCAGGAGGTGCCCTGCACGAATTGCGGCAAGATGGCGCGCAAGACGCTCGGCAGCTTCGCCGTCCTCGGCCGCGCGGAAGCGAGCTTCGGCGATGGCCCCGCGCCCTGGGAAGACGGCGGCGACGGAGCCGGCGATGGCGACTTCGACCCTAGCATGGAAGGAATAGATTTCTAGCTGCTAGTTATTAGCTATTAGCTGCTAGCTATTAGCTTATCGGTGGCACGCACTTGCTGGCGGTCGGGAGTTCGCGACTCATACATGAGTCTTCTTGGGATCGAATAGTGTTGCAAGATGACATCGTGTTGCGGACCGTATTGCTAGAAGCTAGAAGCTCCGTATCGGTGGCACGCACTTGCTGGCAGTCGGGAGTTCGCGACTCATACATGTGTCTTCTTGGGATCGAATAGTGTTGCAACATGACATCGTGCTGCGGACCCTATAGCTAGAAGCTCCGCAACACGCAAAAGAGGCCACCCAATCGGGTGGCCTCTTCGCGTTCGTGGTGCGATTCGCTCAGCTGGTGCCGAAGCCGAGATCTGCTTCCTGGCAGTCCTCGTTGTCCTCGGCGATCTTGTCGAGGCGTTCCTGGGCAGCGGCTGGCGCCTCGGGGAATGGGCTGTCGCCGAGACTGCTGAGGGCGTCAACGTCGCCATCCTTCAGCTTTTCGACGATGTCCTTGAGGGAGGCCACGGCATCCGTGTGCCACTCTTCGAGGTCCGACGGCGGTTCGGCGTCCTCGACTGCGTTCGCGAAGTCCTCAAAGGGCTCGGCCAGGGATTCGAGGGCCTTGGCCGGATCGGTCTCTTCGGAGTCGATGTCTTCGAGCGCTGCGAAGAAGTCCGCGCCTGCAGCGCAGATGTCCTCGATGAAGGCTTCGTCGCTGCCGCCACCGCCGCCATCGTCGCCGCCGCAGCCTGCGAGGAGCAGGGTCGCGCCCGCGATGGAGGAGAAGATTCCCAGTTTCAGGGTGTTTCGAAATGCCAAAAGGTGCCTCCTGTGGTTGGCGGGCCCGCACGCCGCGCCGATATCTTAACTTTTCGGCGGCTTTGCTGCTTGGCGATAGCGCAGCAGGACAAAATCCGCCGGGATTCGAGCAAAGAAAAGCGGGGCAGCGCATGTGCACTGCCCCGCTTTGATTGGGAACCGTGGCTCCGGGACTAGATGTCGAGCATCTGTGCGACGCGCTCGCGATGGAAGTCGCCGTCGCCCCAGAACAGCTCGGCCCGCTTCTGACGGCGGAAGAAGAGCTGGATGACGTAGTCCTTGGTGAAGCCGATACCACCGTGGATCTGCTGGCCGTGAGCCACGACGCGGCGGCTCGCATCCGAGCACCAGGCCTTGGCCATGGCAGTGTCCATGGTTGCCGATTCTTCGCCCTCGCTGGTTGCCCAGGCGGCCTTGTACATGATGAAGCGCATGCCATCGACATCGGTGACCATGTCGGCAGCCTTGTGCTGGATGGCCTGGAACGAACCGATCGGGCGACCGAACTGGACGCGTTCCTTGGCGTAGTTCACCGCAATCTCGAAGTCCTTCTGGGCGAGGCCAACGAGATAGGCGCATTCGAGGTTCGTCGCCATGTTGCGAATCTTCTCGGCGGCGGCCGCATCGACGGCGATGACGTCTTCTGCTTCGGCGTTGTCGAAGACAACTTCGGCCTGCTTGTCGGCGGCGATGGTCTTCAGGACGGTGATTTTGGCGGCCGAGCTCGGGATAATTGCGCAGGCCAGGCCATTGCCGCTAACCGTGGCGGTGAGGATGTAGTCCGCGACGTTGGCGTCCGGGACGAACAGCTTCGTTCCGCTCACCTTGTTCCCATCGAGGCGAACCGTCACACCCTGGTCGTCCCAGCGGCCGGAAGCCTCAGTGAACGCATAGGTGAAAATGGCGGAGCCATCGGCGAGCTTCGGAAGATACTTCTTCTTCTGCTCTTCGCTGCCGGCGGTCAGGATAACCGCAGCGGCGACCTGGTTCGGGATGAACGGACCCGGGAGCAGCGCGCGGCCGGTCTCTTCGACGAGCACGCAGAGGTCAAGGAAGGAGAAGCCGGACCCGCCGTACTCCTCCGGGACCATGAGGCCGTGCCAGCCGAGGTCGGCCATCTTCTTCCAGAGGTCCGGGCTGTAGCCCTTGTCGTCCTCTTCCATCGCTCGTACATGCTCTTCCGGGCACTCC
>JBBSKE010000070.1:0-12039 GCA_038256595.1 Tepidiformales bacterium
GCAACCTCCAAGACGACGTCGGGTGCCCGGTCGAAGTACGGGTCATCGCCGACTGGAAGATGATCTCTGAATGTCAGGTAGGCATCTGCTTTGCGGACGCTCGGCGGCAGAACGAAAGACAGGCTGCTGTCAAACACCGCGCCGATCTTCGACTGCTCCGCGAAGGCCCCAGAGGATTGCGCAGAACCTGGCGTTCACGGAGCTGCTGACGCTACTGCCGTGCATCTCCAAGAAATCGCCATCGACGATTTCATACCGCTTCCAGGTCGATTCCTCGAGCGCGATCAGGTCATCGACTGTCTTGCGTTGCGAAGCGGGTATGGCTGACATATCGCACCTCCGGGTCCGCTAAGTTTGCCACCGGCCCCAGCGGACGCGGGGTCTGGTATATTCCCGAACTTGTGCGGGTAGTACGCGCCGCATCCGGCTGCCCGATCCGCGCCCACGAAAAAGAACCCGAGGAGCCCTCATGAGTGTCACCGCCCTGCTCATCGCCAATCGCGGCGAAATTGCCATCCGCATCGCGCGGGCGGCTGCCGACCTCGAAATTCGTTCCGTGGCGGTCTATTCGGAGGACGATGCCCTCAGCCTGCACACGCGCGCCGCCGACGATTCGTTCGCGCTTAGCGGCAAGGGCGCGCTCGCCTATCTCGATATCGACGGGCTCATCGCGGCGGCGAAGGCGACCGGCTGCGACGCCATCCACCCCGGCTACGGCTTCCTCTCCGAGCGCGCGGATTTCGCGAGCCGCTGTGCCGAGGCCGGCCTCACGTTTGTCGGCCCGGGCGTCGACCTGCTCGCGCTCTTCGGCGACAAAGCCCGGGCGCGAGCCGCGGCAACCGCTGCGGGTGTCCCGGTCCTGCGAGGATTGGACCACGCGGTGTCGCTCGAAGAGGCTGCTGGGTTCTTCGCGAGCCTTGGCGAAGGCGGCGCGATGATTATCAAGGCGGTCGCCGGCGGCGGTGGCCGAGGCACGCGCGCTGTCATGGCGGCCGACGAAATCGAGACCGCCTACAAGCGCTGCCAGTCCGAGGCGAAGGCCGCCTTCGGACGCGAAGATGTCTACGTCGAGGAGTTCATCACCCGCGCCCGTCACGTCGAGGTCCAGGTCCTCGGCGACCTCGAGGGCGCGGTCACGCATCTCGGCGAGCGCGAATGCAGCATCCAGCGCCGCTTCCAGAAGGTCCTCGAAGTGGCCCCCGCGCCGGGCCTCGACGCCTCGCTCCGCGAGCAGATCATCGATTCCGCCGTGCGTTTCGCGAAGAGCGTCGGATACAACAACCTTGGCACGTTCGAGTTCCTGGTCGATGTCTCCGGCCGCCCCGGCGCCACGCCGTTCGTGTTTATCGAAGCGAACGCCCGCCTCCAGGTCGAGCACACGGTGACCGAGGAGGTGACTGGCGTCGACCTCGTCCAGGCGCAGATTCGCCTCGCACAGGGCGCCTCGCTGGCCGAACTCGGGCTCGAAGCGCCGGGCATTGCGATTCCCCGCGGATTCGCCATCCAGGCGCGCGTCAATATGGAGAAGATCGGCGCCGACGGGTCCGTTCGCCCGGGCGGCGGCACGCTGGCCGTCTACGAGGCGCCCGGCGGCCCCGGAGTGCGCACCGATGGTTTTGGCTACCAGGGCTACAAGACCAGCAGCGCCTTCGATTCGCTGCTCGCGAAGGTCATCGGCCACGCGCCGCAGGCCGACATAACGAATGCCATTAATCGCACCTCCCGCGCTCTCAGCGAGTTTCGGCTCGAAGGCGTGGCTACGAACATCAGCTTCCTCCAGAACATCCTCGCCCACGGGGATTTCGCCGCCGGCCGCATCCACACGCGCTGGGTCGAGGAACACATGGCCGAACTCGCCGCCCCTCCACCCGAGCAGCGCGCCCGGACCATGGAGTTCGCGCCGCCCGTGCCCGCTCCAGCAGCGGCCGCCGCGACCGTCACAACCGCGCGCGAAGGTGGATTCGCCGGCGCCCGCGTCACAAGCCGCGACCCCCTCGCGCTGTTCGACCACGACGCCCAGGTGAAGGCCGAGCAGTCCGCCGTCGTCGAGCCCACTGCCGAATCGCCGGCAGCGGCCGCCCCGGACGGCTCCTTTGGTCTTTCCTCGCCGATCCAGGGCACCATCGTCTCGATCGATGTCGCTCCCGGGGATCTCGTGCGCAAGGGCCAGCAGGTTGCCGTGGTGGAAGCGATGAAGATGGAGCACGTTATCGTCGCTGACCGGCCCGGCATCGTCCGCGGCGTGACGATGGCCGTCGGCGACGTGGTCCGCGAAGGCTACCCGCTCGTCTTCGTCGAAGAGGCCGAGGTCGCCGGCGGTGAGGTTTCTGCCGCCGCCGCACTCGACCCCGACTACATTCGCCCCGACCTTCAGCTGAACATCGAACGGCACGGATACACGCTCGACGCGAACCGGCCGGACGTGGTCGAAAGGCGGCACGCTCGCGGTTACCGCATGCCGCGCGAGAACATTGCCCAACTCGTCGATCCGGGGTCATTCAGGGAGTACTGGCCGCTTGTCGTCGCCCGCCAGCACCAGCGCCACGACGCCGAGACGCTGCGCAAGGACACGCCCACCGACGGCCTCATCGCCGGCACCTGTTCGATCAACGGCGACCTTTTCGACGACGAACGTTCGCGTGCGATGGTCGTGCACTACGACTACACGGTCCTCGCGGGGACGCAGGGACAGCGGGGGCATTACAAGCAGGACCGCGTCTTCGAGCTGGCGAACCGCTACCGGCTGCCGATGGTCCTCTTCGGCGAAGGCGGAGGCGGCCGGCCCGGCGAGGACAATATCGGCCCGCGCGTCGCCTTCGATACGCACACCTTCACCCAGTTTTCGAAGCTCAGCGGCCTCGTCCCGATGATCGCGATCGTCAATGGCCGAACCTTCGCCGGGAACACGGCGCTCGTCGCCGCCTGCGACGTCATCATCGCGACCGAGGGCTCGACGCTCGCGATGGGCGGCCCGGCGATGATCGAAGGCGGCGGGCTCGGCATCTACACGCCCGAAGAGGTCGGCCCGATGTCCTTCCAGGTGCCGAATGGCGTCGTCGACATCCTCGTGCGCGACGATGAGGTGGCGGTCGACGTCGCGAAGCGCTACCTCTCCTATTTCCAGGGCCCGGTGGCACACTGGGAGGCGAACGACCAGCGGCCGCTCCGCCACGTGGTCCCGGAGAACCGCCTGCGCCTCTACGACATGCGCGAGGTCATCGACACCATCGCCGACAGGGATTCGGTGCTCGAAGTGCGCGAGAAGTTCGGCATCGGCGTCATCACCGCGTTCATCCGGGTCGAAGGGCGGCCGATGGGCGTGATTGCGAACAACCCGCACCACCTTGCCGGCGCAATCGACTCAGACGGCGCGGACAAGGGCGCCCGCTTCCTCCAGCTCTGTGACGCTTTCGATATCCCCGTGCTGAGCCTCATGGACTGCCCCGGCATGATGGTCGGCCCTGATGTCGAGCGCACGGCCCTCGTTCGCCACTGCGTGCGGATGTTCAACGCCGGCGCCAATATGACCACGCCGCTCTTCGGGGTCATCGTGCGCAAGGCCTACGGTCTCGGCGTCCAGGCGATGTGCGGGGCGAGTGCGCTGGTCGGCTTCTTCACGGTCGCCTGGCCCACCGCCGAGTTCGCGGGCATGAACATCGAAGGCTCCGTGAAGCTCGGCTTCCGCAAGGAACTCGCCGCCATCCCAGACCCGGAGGAGCGCCGCGCCGAGTTCGAACGCCGCGTGGAGCGCGCCTATGAGGCAGCGAAGGCGATCAACGCGGCGGTTGGCGGCGGCCTCGACGATGTCATCGACCCTGCCGACACTCGTGACTGGATCGCGAACAGCCTCCGCCGCCTGCCGCCAGTCCCGCCCCGGACCACGAAGAAGTATCCCTACATCGACCCCTGGTAGCGGTCACGACCGGGGGACCTTGTGCTATCGAACGTCGGGGAGGGCAGCCCGGAGCGGCCAGCGCACGGTAAAGGTCGCACCGGGGCCCACACTATGGTCGGCCACAATGCTGCCATCGGCGGCGTCCACAATCTGCTTCGTAATGTAGAGCCCGATTCCGAGACCTTTCCTGCGCCGAACGCTTTCGTTCTCGGCGCGATAGAAGCGCGAGAATATGTTCGGCAGGTCGTGGTCGGCGATCCCAGGACCGTTGTCCGTCACGGAAAAGACAGCGTCCTTTGCGTCCCGGGACAATGTCACTTTCACCTGCGGCGCCGAGGGAGAACCGTACTTCACTGCGTTTTCGAGCAGGTTCGCCGCGACCTGGCGGAAGCGCAGCGAATCGGAGATAGCGTGGATAGGCCCAGGCAATGCCTCCAGGGTGACGTGGGCCTCCGGATACCGCTGTCGAAGGCTCGCCAGTTCTGCCTCCAGGCTTGCTTTGATATCGAGCGGCTCGGCGTCGAGTTGCAGCCGACCAGCTTCGATGCGCGAAAGGTCGAGGAACGTATCAACCACGCGCGCGAGCCGCTCAGATTCGTCTTTCAGCGTGACGATAGCTTCCATATCGTCCGAATCGTACTTCTCAGGCGCGGATTCGGCCTTTCGGCTCAGCCAGCTGGCCATGCCGAGGACAGGAGTGAGGGGGCTGCGCAATTCGTGAGAGGCAAATGCGACGAAATCGTCCTTCGCGCGTTCTTGCTCAAGCTGCTTTCGAATGTCGTGAAAGACCAGCACCGTCCCGTTCGGCCGGTCCTGCACGGTCAGTGGGGATGCCAGCAACTCCACCGCGAGCGACTCGCCTTGCGCCGTCGTGAATGCCTCCCGGCGTTGGAATGCGGCAGGCAAGGCCGTCGCCGAAAGGCCGCATTCTGGGGAATCGCACGCTCGGCCGTGGAGCACGTCACATGGCGTGCGTCCGAGCGCGTCGTCGCTAGAGATGCCGAGCAGATCAGCTGCTGCAGCGTTCATATACGTGACTTCGCCCGCTTCCGTGACGTGGCAGACACCGTAGCCCACGGTAGACACGATCACTTCGAACTTGGCGCGTTCGTTCTCGGTTTCGCGATGCGAAATTGCGTTTTCGATGGCCACTGCTGCGCGCCGGGCCATGTGCTCAGCGACTTCCAGGTCCTTCGCGTCGTAGTGATACCGCGACTCCGCCGAGGCGAACGCGATCGCTCCGTAGATCCGTCCCCGAGAGCTCATCGGAACGCAAATATAGGACGAGAGGTCCAGTTCTCGAGCGACCGCCAGGCGCTCCTCGTCGAGACCGTCGTAGAGCTCTTCGCTGATGTGCTCCATCATGATCGACCGTCCGCTTCGAATCACCACGGAGGCGCCGCCGGGCGCATCCGGGTCCGGCGGAAAACGTTCGAGCAATTCCCACGCCCAGGCCGTCTTCCGGGGGTCGCGATGGTGCAGCGCGACGATTCTGTCGTCGCCCTTTGCATCGCGCACGTGGACGCTGCACCAATCCGCAAGGTCGGGAACGGCCAGTTCGGCCACGGTCCGAAGCGTCGACTCATAATCCAGAGAAGAGGCGAGTGCCCGGCTGCTGTTCACGATGAGGCTAAGGGCCGTCTGCTGCTGCTTCTGCTCGGTGATGTCGAGAGAGACGCCGACCGCGAACGCAAGGTCCATGTTGTTGTCCGGGGCGTAGAGCTTGCCCTGCACGGAGAGCCATCGCACATCCCCATCCGGGCGGATGATCCGGTATTCGATGGCGAGCCGTCCCTCGCTTCCGAGGCGTCGCGCCGCGCCGCGCAGTCGGTCCAGGTCCAACGGGTGAATCAGCGCCTCTGCAGCCTCGAACGTGCCATCAAATTCGCCCGGCTGCAGGCCATGGACGGCCTGTAGCTCGGGAGACCAGATGACCCGCCCATCGGCGAGGTCCCATTCCCATGTTCCGACACTTGCCGCCAGCAGGGCGAGCTGGGATCGGTCAGCTGGCTGCGGTTGCTCAAGCGCAACGTCCTCCCCAAGGTCGCGAAGGACAGACAGGTGCAGCCCGGGCTCAATGTTGCTCGTCGCGGTATACAGCACCCTGCGCACCGTTCCATCCGGCCGCCGAATGCGATACTCACCGCGCATCACGCCCTCGGCAAGGAACGTAGCGAACTGCGACGCTGACCGTTCTGTGGGTAACGAAAATTCTGACACACGGCGGCCAATTAACTCGTCTTCCTGGACGCCGAACAGCTCGCTGGCCGCGCGGTTCACCGCGACGAAGTGCATCTTCGTGTCGGCAACGACCATGGCGTCACGGTTTGCCCGGAACGCAGACTCATACAGATTCGACATTTTGGGCCTCGAGGTTTCAGTCACAGTTTTGCCTCGCGCCCGCTGGGTACTCCAGGGACCGCAGAAAAGTACGACAATGATATCCGCTATCGGAGCCAAATTCACCCGGTTTTGCGGTCAACGGAACGATGTTAACGACCATAACCGCTGCGAATCGGTCTGCTAGCAGACCAAGGGGCCGGGACCTCCGCTGCGGTTAAAATGCTTCCATTATGCTAGATTTGCGCAGACGGTGGGAGGCAAAGATTGACCGACGTGAATTTTCAGAATCTCGGCCCGGCGGTGGGCGAACATTTCCCCGAGGTCCGGCTCACGCACCAGGACGGTAGCGAGTTCGACCTCCACGCAGACCGCGAGGGCCGGCCGGCGCTGGTCGTGTTCCATCGCAGCGCCCGCTGGTGACCATTCTGCAAAACGCAGCTCGTTGAGCTGCAAAGCATCCTCGGTGACCTCCAGCAGGCGGGCTACGCGCTCTATGCCGTGAGCTACGACAGCGTCGAAGTCCTCTCCGGGTTCGCCGCGAAATACGCCATCGAGTACCCGCTCCTTTCGGACGAAGGCAGCGCCGTCATTCGCGCGCTTGGCTTGCTGAACGAACAGGCCGCCGAGCAGGTCGCCGGGATACCCCACCCCGGCACCTTCGTGCTGGACGGCGATGGCACGGTCCGCAGCAAGCACTTCTATGAAAGCTACCGCGAGCGCGATACCGGCGCCGGCGTGCTCGATCACCTGCTCGGCCTCGACCATGCCTCTGATGTTGCGCCCGTGCAGGCGAATGCCGGCAGCATCGAGGTGCGCGCCTGGCTCGACAAGCCCACGTACTCCTGGGGCCAGCGACTCTGGCTCACCGTCGAACTCGATGTCCCGGACGGCCTCCACGTCTACGGTTCGCCGATCCCGGAGGGCTACTACCCGCTCGCCATCGACATAGAGCCGGTCGACCGCATCATCGTCGGCGACATGCAGCTCCCCGAAGCCCAGCCGTTTCGGGTCGAAGGGCTGGACGAGGCGTTCGTCGTCTACGAAGGCAGGGTGCGCGTGACCGTGCCGATCACGTTCATGCTGGTCGATGCGGGAGCGGTCGAGCTGAAGCTGCGGGTCTCGTTCCAGGCCTGCACGGCCACGGACTGCCTCATGCCCGAGTCAGCGTTACTCGTGCTCGATGTACCTGAAGAGCCGCTGGTCGAGCGCCCGAAACCGAAGGTCTGACGACACCGTCGCTGCTTCGGTCCGTCAGGGCAGGTCGAGCGCCGTCACAGTTCCGGATCGCCCAGAACCCGCGATGATGCGGTCGCCGATGATTGCTGGCGTGAAGCCATAATCAGCGTCAACCCTGCCTTCCGGCCCCCAGAGGGGCATACCAGATTCAGGATTCACGCCGAATACGCTGCCGACGGTGCTGATCACGGCGTGGCCATCGTCCACAGAGAACGTGAAGCCACAGTCGCAAAACGATTCGGTCCAGGTCTCGATCCCGGTCGCCGCATCCAGTCCGAAGAACGCGTCGCCACCATAGGACTGGATGCCAATCACTCTGCCCGCGACCACCATGATGTCGTACGGCCTCCGTTCGCTGACCCAATTGGGCGAACCTGTCGTGGCATCGAAAGAGTACGTGCCACGTGCAATGACGAAGACGTCGCCATCCACCACTCGCGGGCGCTGCCGAATCTCGCCGATTGTGGTCTCCGACCAGACGAGCTGGCCGGTCTGCAGGTCGAGCACGTAGAGGCCCGTTTCGATGCCCTCTTGACCGCGTGCCCCGGTGCCAATGAACACCCGCCCGTCCTGGACGTTGATAAACGAGTGCTCCCCGGCCACATCGAAGCGCCAGCGCTCCTCGCCGGTTGCCTGGTCGAGGGCGACCACATCACCAGCGCCCCAGTGGACCGGCTCGTGCCGCAGCGTGAAGTGGACCTCATCGGGGGAGCCGCTATCCGTGATGACGAGACCCTCGCTCACTATCGGCGAGTACGGCGCGGTCCCCGTGTTCGTTCGCCAGATCTCGGCGCCGTCCGATCGGGCCAGGGCGAGCACAGTGCCATCGAGGCAGGGGACGAACGCAGTGTCCACCGTTAGCGCCGGGATGAGCGGGTAGCACGGAATCTCGATGCGCCAGAGTTCCGCTCCGGTGTCCATATCGAGCGCTGCGACTGATGCGATCCCCACTTCCTGGGTGCTCCACGGCGCCATCGAGGTCACAACGCCTTCAGAATCGGCCGCGACCAGCACGTAGTCGCCTTCAGTGCCGGTGTAGGTCCATCGTTCGCTCGCATACCCCAGCCAGCCGGCCGGAAACTCCCCGGCGGGCGTGGCAGCGGCCACGGGTGTCGCCGGCGAGCCACCGGGCGGAGTCGGGCTCGGCGTCGACACCACGGCGGTCTCAGCCGGGCCTGGCGTCGGGTCCGGAGTCACCGGGTTCGAGTCGCCGCGGCTGACGCCGGCGATGAAGATGACGAAGGCCGCCACGATCGCGGTCACTCCCACGCCAGCTATCCACCAGGTGGTGGGGAATCGGCCGGTAGTCTGAGGACGATGGTCGTGATTCGGGAGGCGGGTGTCGATATCTGCGGTGCGCTCTGTCATGCGCCCTACACTACTCCGCCCGGCAGCGACCGCGACACGCCAGGCGTCGAAGGCGGTTAAGGCGCGCTAATGTGGCGTCTGGCTTCGAACGTCAGCTGATCATCGTCGCGGGGCGGCCGATGCCGATGTAGCGCACACCGTTTGCTTCGACAGCGGCGCGGTCCAGCGCGTTGCGGCAGTCCAGCAGCAGGGGCGCGATCGTGTGCCAGTCGAGCGCGTGATACTGCCGGTGGTAGGAGTGGACGGCCACCACATCGAACCCGGTCAGCGGTTCGTCCGCCGGTTCGAACCCAAGTGCGCGCACGCCGGCCTCGCTGAGCAGCGGGTCGTGGCCGAGGACCGTCGCGCCCGCCGCCGCGAACTCGCGCAGCAGGTCGACCGCGTTCGTGTGCGGCGTAACCGCGACATCGGGCCGGAAGGTGAGCCCCAGGATCGCCACGCGCTTCCCTTCGAGCCCGCCGAGCACTTTCGCCACCTGCGCAACCGCGTACCCGGGCATGCTGTCGTTCAGTTCGCGGCCGAGCGCGGAGAGGCTGCTCAGCCCTTCGCCCTGCATGAGGAAGCGCGGGTAGACCGGGATGCAGTGCCCGCCGACGCCGGTGCCCGGCACGTGGAGGTGGCTGTAGGGCTGCGTGTTCGCCGCGCGCGTGACCTCGGTGATATCCACGCCATAGGCGTCGGCGATGGTCGCGAGCTGGTTCGCGAGCGCGATATTCAGGTCACGGTAGGCGCCCTCGGCGAGCTTGCTCAGCTCGGCGGTCTCGGCGTTCGCGAGTTCGAGCACGTTTCCGCCGATAATCTCGGCATAAAAGGCGGCGGCCCGGCGCCCGGATTCGGGGTCGAGCCCGCCGACCACTTTCGGGTACTTCGCCAGGTCTTCGATGATGCGCCCCATGAGCAGCCGCTCCGGGCTGAAGGCGACGAACAGGTCCTTGCCGATGATTCGCCCGCCGGCTTCGAGGCGCGGCGCGAGCAGGCGGCGCGTGGTCCCAACGGGCAGGGTCGTGTCGAAGATGCAGAGCGTGCCCGGCTGCAGGCCGCGGGCCACGTCGTCCGCGGCCGCCAGCAGGTTCGCGAGGTCCGCCCGGCCTTCGCCATCGACGTCCACCGCCACGGCGAAGAGCACGACGTCCGATTTCGCCACCGAACCAGCCGTGTCGCTCGTCGCCACGAGGTTCCCGGAGGCGACGACATCGCGAATCAGGTCGCCGAGGCCCGCTTCGTCCGGGATGGGATTCTCGCCGCGATTCACCATCGCCACCCGGTTCGCATCGATGTCACAGCCGAAGACGGTGTGCCCGCGAGAGGCGATCCACGACGAAACCGGCAAGCCAATGCGCCCGATGCCAATCACCGAGACGTTCATCGCGCGCCCGCCGGGGAGAGCCGCACCGGCGACTGCAGTTCGGCCGATTCGACCAGCGCCTCGGCCACCGAAAGCGCTGCCAGCCCGTCTTCGGCGCTGACCGGCGAGGGCGTGCCATCGCGCACGGCGTCGCGGAAGGCTTCGAGCTCGGCCCGCAACGGTTCGCGCTGGGTTATCGGGTAGCGCGTCATCGGCCCCTCGGTGACGCTCGCGAACGAGCCCTCGCGCACAGTCGCCGCGTGGTTCTCGTAGAAGGTCAGCGACTGTGCCGCATAATCGACGCAGAACAGCCCGCGCTCGCAGAGGACGGTGAGCGTGCGCTCCTTCGTGGGCGTGAGCCAGTTGATATCGAGCACGCCGAGCGCCCCGCCGCGGAAGTGGAGCATGCCGGTGAAGATGTCCTCGTTCTCGGTGTGGATGTGGCGCATGGCGTGCGCGTAGACGCGCTCCACTTCGTCGCCGAGCAGGAAACGCATAATGTCGATATCGTGGACGCCGAGGTCGTGGATGACGCCGACGTCGCGGATGCGGTGTGGGAACGGCCCCACGCGCCGCGCGCGCACCTGCAGGACTGCCCCGCCGAGCCCCTGGTCGAGCCGCGACTTCAGTTCGCGAATCGCCGGGTTGAACCGCTCGATGTGCCCGACCGTGAAGACGAGGCCGCGCTCCCGGGCGAGGTCGGCGAGCCGCGCACCCTCTTCGAGCGAGGCAGCGATCGGCTTTTCGACGAGGACGTGCGCGCCGGACTCCATCACGAGGGTCGCGACGCCTTCGTGCAGGCCCGTCGGCACGACGACGGAGACGATATCGGGCGAGCAGCCGGCCAGTAGCGACGCGGCATCCGCATAGCCCGGGAAGGTTCTCCCGGCGGTGACCAGGGCCACGCGCGCCGGGTCGTTATCGGCCACGCCGACCAGTTCGATGCCCGCCATGTCGGCAAAAACGCGGACGTGGTTGGCGCCCATGGACCCGAGACCGATGACGGCCGCGCGGAGAGTTTGTGTCATAGAGATAGGGTATGCGCGGCGAGTGCGATGCTCCACTCACGCCCGTTCGGGGTCGTGAGGAGCCGCCAGGTGGCGGGTGCGGAGAGTTTGTATGTGATCTTACGGACTTAAGGTGCTCGCCGAACGCCACGCCGGAACTGTCCCGGGCACTTACCGGACCTGGCCAGGAACCTCACATTTGCTTGGTGACAAGTTATGTCATTTTGGCCGCATTCCGCGTCGATTTGCCCATGATGTCGCGACAACGCCTCGCGAACCGGGCATACGTCCAGTGATGTCTCGTACAGCTGTGAACTGAACAAACACCAGTCCCCGCTGCCGCCTCCGCTGAGCTTCGCCGCCGCAGTTCGAGCCAGTTTGCCCGCGTGGCCGACTCGCTGGCATACTGTCGAACAAACGTTCGCAGCAGCCGGACGCGGGGATGAATTGATGGACGTGGCGCGCATTCAGCAGCTCTTCGAATACAACGCCTGGGCGAATCGAGCGGTCTGGGAGTGCGTCACGGCGCTCGACGAGGCCCAGCTGGACCTCGAACTCCCGAACGGTCAGCAGTCGATTCGGAAGCAGTGCCTCCACCTGCTCGGGGTCGAACACTGGTGGCCGCATTTCCTCGCGACCGGCGAAATCGACTTCATCGAGAACGCGGACCTGCCGAAGCAATCGGACGTCCGCGCCACCTGGGACCGGGTCGAGAACGAGGTGCGTGGCTACGTCGCGACGCTGACCGATACGGAGCTGACGCGTCGCGTGTCGCCGGCCTTCTGGCAGGGCGAAATGGACGTGGAGGTCTGGCAGGCGCTTATGCAGGTGGCCAACCACTCGAC
>JBBSKE010000071.1:0-12010 GCA_038256595.1 Tepidiformales bacterium
CCGCAGGCCAACCACTGGTGACCTGGCGACTGCTCGCCGAGGCACCATTTGGCGCTGGCGGGGCAGAGTTGGTGGCGAATCAGGACGCCCCCGGGCTGGCGCGCCGGGGCTCCGGCAGTGAGGCGCGCTGGCGGGGCGGACCGCGTAACGCTCGGGAGATTCGTGCTTGCAGAGGGCGATTGCGGCGGGTGATATGCTCCCGTGACCCCCTCCGGAGGTGTGGCGTGGAATTCGGGATCCTGACTGGCAATTTTGGGACGTTTGGCGAAACCCCGGGGGTCGACGGCTGCCTGGCTGTCGCGCGAGCTGCGGACCGCCTCGGCTATGACTCCATCTGGGTCCACGACCACGTGATCATGCCCTCGGGTGTCGAATCGAAGTATCCATACAACGCGACCGGGGCGTCGCCGTTCCGGGTCGACCAGTTCATCTACGACCCGATTCCGCTGATGGGCGCAATCGCTGCGATCACCGAACGCGTGAAAATCGGCACGAGCGTGCTGGTGGTGCCCTATCGCAACCCGCTGACCATCGCAAAGGCGTTTTCGACCATCGACCGCATCTCCCACGGGCGCGTGATTTGCGGCATCGGCGTGGGCTGGATGAAGGAAGAGTTCGACGCGCTCGGCATCGGCGAGCACTACGAACACCGCGGCGCGATGACCGACGAGTGGATGGCGGTCTGCATCGACCTCTGGACGCAGCAGGGCCCGAGTAGCTTCAAGGGGCGCTGGGTGGAATACGAGAATGTCGGCGCGAACCCGTTGCCGGTGCAGAAGCCGCATATCCCGATCTGGGTCGGCGGGAAGACCCCGGCGGCACTGCGCCGCGTGGCCCGCTATGGCGCCGGCTACCACACCATCACTTCGACCCCGGTCGAAGTTGCGGCCGAACTCGTGAACGTGCGCGTGGCGATGGAGAAAGCCGGCCGCGACCCGGCGGAGATCGTGGTCTCGATGCTCTGGTCCGGCATGGGCGTGAGCCGGAAAGAGCAGCTGGTGGACACCCTCGGAGCATATGCGCGCGCCGGGATGCACCACCTCGTCGGGCTGCCGTGGCTGCTTTCGGGCGAGCAACTCGCCTCGATGTCGCACGAAGAGCGGCTCCAGTCGCAACTGGAGAACATGGAGATGTTCGCGAGCGATATCCTGCCGCAGGTGCGCTAGCGCCCGGAGCACTGCCAGGTGGATGGGTGCCCGACCGTACGGTGGGACACCCATCTATCTGGCAGAATGGCTCCATATAGAATCCGTAGTGATACGCATTGCGCACCGATGGCGCAGTGTTAGGGTGACGTAGCATGAGTTCCCAGCCCTCCATCGCTGAGACAACGAAAAGCATGGAACAGAAGCATTAGGCAGCGGGTGAGCGACTCCGGATGCTCAGCCCGTCCCGATGGCGCCTGCATTTGTACTTTGCGCTCCTGCTTGCGATGTTCGTGTTTGCCACCCTGGCCGCCATGCTCGTGGTCCGTGCGGAGACCCGGGAATCTGCCCTGGACTCGGCAGCAGCCGATGCCAACTTCGCGGCCACCCGTGCAGCCTCCGACCTCGCTGACGACCTCACCGAGACTGAACAGATCGTCGTCGCCACGGCCGCGAACCCCGCGATTGCCAGCGTGCTTGACCAGCCGGACGAATGCACGCTTTCGTTTGGGAACGTCGGGCCAATGACCGCATCCATCAACATCCTTGCGGCGAACGGCACCGTGGTGTGCTCGTCGGCAACTGGTTCGGCGACAGACTACTCGGGCGCCGAATGGTTATCCAGCGCATTGACGGCGCCGTTGACGCGCGCCCAGGTGTCACACCCGGACACCGGCGAACCCGCCTATGTCATCGCCGCGCCGATAGCCGGCACCGAGGCGGTTCTCGCCGTCGTCCTCGACCTGAAAGACGCCGCGCCCGGCCTCGCAGAGCGCTACTCTGGCGCCCGTGACCTTGTGTTGGTGCTCGTCAGCCCAGATGGCGACACGGTGCTCTCTCGCTCAGTCGATCCGGACAAATGGGCCGGCGCCAATCTGAGCGGGACCGAATTCGGCACCAACATGATGAGCACGGAGCGGAGGGGCGTTGACGGCACAACACGCATCTACGGACGCGAGATCGCCGGTGAGGCCGGATGGCAGGTCTACGCCGGAGCGGACAAGGCTGACGCACTCGCCGGGTCCGACCGCGTCTTCCGGCGGCTCAGTATCGCGATTCTCGCCGGCCTGGCAGTCGCTCTCGGCGCATCCCTCTTCGTCTACCTGATCACCATCCGGCCGATTCGGCGGCTCAGCACCGCGATCGCCGAAGCATCCGCCGACCCGATGCGTGGCGTGACCGTCGAGCCGGGCGGCCCGGCGGAAGTGGCGGAACTCGCGAAGGGCTTCAACGAGATGACCCGGACGGTCCGCCATGAGTTCACGCAGAGGGAGCGGGCGGTCGCCCAGCGCGATGAGCTCGAAAAGCAGCTCAACCACATGCAGCGCCTGGAGAGCCTCGGCCTGCTCTCCGGTGGGATTGCCCACGACTTCAACAACATGCTCGGCGTCATCCTGAGTTACGCAGGCTTCGTCCAGGACGAAGTTGCGCTCGCATCGGCCGAGGACCGGGCGCGCTGGGCGCCGGTGGAGCGAGACATCGAAGAGATCCTCCAGGCAGTCAATCGTGCGGCCGGCCTCACACGCCAGTTGCTGGCGTTCGCGCGCGCCGATATCGCTCCGGCTTCGACGACGCAGCCGAATGACACGATTTCGACGCTTGGGGCGCTGCTCGCGCGCACGCTCGGGGAGAATATCGCCCTGCAACTGACGCTCGCGAGCGACCTCTCACGGGTGCAGATTGACCCCGGGAAGCTGGAGCAGGTGCTTTTCAATCTCGCGGTAAACGCGCGTGACGCGATGCCCACCGGGGGCCAGCTCGTCATCGACAGTTCGAACATCGAGGTAGACGAGGAGTTCGCCTCCACTCGCCCGGGGCTGAAGCAGGGCTCCTATGTACGCCTTCGGGTGAGCGACACCGGCTCCGGGATGGAGCGCAGCGTGATGGATCGGGCTTTCGAACCGTTGTTCACGACCAAGCCGGCCGGCCGCGGCACGGGCCTCGGGCTCTCGACGGTGTACGGCATCGTTACGCAGGCAGGCGGCGATGTTTCGATCTATTCGGAGATGGGCCGCGGTACCACGTTCAACATCCTGCTGCCCGCCACTGACGCACCCGTTTCCGTTGCCCAGGTGGCAGCGCCGACCCCGCGAAAGAGCATCCATGGCGGCGAGACCGTGCTCGTGGTCGAAGATGACGGCGCACTCATGGGAGTCGCGACTCGCATCCTCTCGGGGCACGGCTACCGCACGCTCATCGCCCCGGATGGCGCCTCGGCCGTGCAGCTGGCGACGCAGTATGAGCAGGAGATCGATGTCCTCATCTCCGACCTCGTCCTGCCAGACATGAGCGGCACCGATGTGGCGGAAATTTTGGGCCGGGAACGTCCGAATTTGAAGGTGATCTACTCCTCCGGGTATGCCGCACCGGCGCTAACCAGGCGCGCGGCACTGGATCGCCGGTCCATGCTGCTGGAGAAGCCATTTTCGGCCACCCAGCTCCTCGGCATCGTTCGCCAGGCGCTGGATGCCTGACCGCGACCGATTCTCTGCAATCTTTCGAGAACTTCTTGCCCAGGGCGTCACTTTTTCGCGCTGGGGGCCATCTATTGGTGACGGACATCACCAGCAAGAAGGTCTCCCATGCGTCGCAACCTCGTCCTCAGCCTCTCCGCTCTTACCGCCTCGGCCGCTATCGCGATTGGCGCGGGTGCCACTGCGTTCGCAGCGAGCAACAGCCAGGCGGCGCCGGCAACCACGATGTCACTCCAGGCTGACTTCGATCTTGATGGCGACGTCGATGGGCGGGATCTTCTCGCCTGGCAGAAGTTGGGCCTGGGCGACTTCGACGGCGACGGTGACGACGTCGATGGCCGGGACTTCGTCACCTGGCAGCGCGCGGTAGCGGTTGGCGATGTCAACGGCGACGGCGCCATCGATGCAACCGACGTGGTCGCACTGCGCGCGAAGCAGCTCGGATTCGGCGATGCAGACGGCGACGGCGATACCGATGGCGCGGACTTCCTCGTATGGCGAGCACAGCAGCCGCAATAGTCGTTGCGAACTCGCGACCTGGAACAACTACCAATTCCCTCGCGTGTGCGGACCTGTTCGCACCACGCGCAGCGGGTGACGAGCCCCGCTGCGCCAGCCCAGGGGCCGCCGGATGTGGCCACATTTTCCCTCGCAGCTCCCGGACGCGAGCGGTCGTGCCCCGGCATCGTTGTCTCCGAAGAACGCACACCTTGCGTGCCTCGCTGCGGCTGCCGACGATTGTGTCGATGTCCACACCGGCGAATGGCGATGCCTTCCCACCCCGGGATGACGATGCTCGGGACTTGCCACTCGCGCAGGCGGACGGGCGGCACGCGTGGCGCGACCGCAACCGCCTCGCCGTCGTCGATGCGCTGCTCGACTTCTATGCCGAGGGAAACCTGCGGCCGGGCGCACAGGCGGTCGCCGAACGCTCGGGCGTCTCGCGCCGGTCGGTGTTTCGCTACTTTGAAGACCTGGATGACCTCGACCGGACCGCGATCTCGCGGCAAGTCGAGCGCGTCCGGCACCTCCTCGAGATCGCGGAGGTCGGCGAAGGCGCTCTTGCCTCCCGAATCGAGCGGATCGTGGCGCAGCGGATGGCGCTGTTCGCCGCGATTGCCCCGGCAGCGCGCGTCACCCGGATTCGGGCGCCATTCCAACCTGCGCTCGCCGAAGAGCTGGCCCAGAACCGCTGGCTGCTGGGGCGACAGGTCGAGCGGCACTTCCGGCCAGAACTCGACGCCCTTCCAGCCGACGAGCGCGAGGGAGTGCTCGCCGCTGCGGACGTCGCCTGCTCGTTCGAGACGTTCGACTTCCTGCTTGCGACGCGCGGTCTCGCTTCGGAAGAAATAGGCGCGGTGGTAGCGCGGATGCTGAAGGCGCTCTTCGAACCGGCGCGCTGACGCGAGAACGATTGCAACGAAATGTCACAAGAAGTGTCAACTGTCTTGACACGCTGCGTGACGCGGCATACTGTTCGCGCCGTGAGCCGTCCCCACCGGACCCGTACCGGCGCGGCTGGCGCGATCGGAGACCCGTTGTGGCTGAGCGTTTTGAGGTTGTTTTCCTGGGCACTGGCAGCCCGTTGCCCAGCGCAGACCGCTGCGGCGCCGGAAACGTCATCGTCGCCGGGGATACGAATGTGCTCGTGGATTGTGGCTGGGGCGCTGCCCGGCGCCTCATCCCCTCGGGGGTTCGCCCGGTCTCGATTAACGCGGCGCTCTTCACGCACATGCACACCGACCACATGACCGACGTCCCGGACTTCCTCTTCCAGCGCTGGACCGGCGGCGCCACCACACCGCTGCGCGTCTTCGGACCAGAAGGCACGCAGGAGATGATCGATGGCTTCCTGATGGCGCTGCGGCGCGACATCGGCTTCCGCCTCGCGCACCACGGCGACAAACTGCACCCGGACGGGATCAAGGTGGAGGTCACGGAGGTGCCTGTTTCGGACACGCCGCAGCCGTTCCTCGAGCTCGGCGGACTTCGCTTCGAAAGCTTCGAAGTGGACCATTTCCCGGTGGTCCCCGCGTTCGGCTACCGGGCGAAATTCGATGACCGCACGGCCGTCCTTTCAGGCGACACCGCCTTCTGCGAGTCGCTCGCGGTGGCCTCCCAGGGCGCCGACATGCTCGTTTGTGAAGCGCTGAACACGGGGATGATGGCGCAGCGGATCGAGTCGTTCCGAGCCGCTGGTATGGTGCGCGAAGCTGGCCTGATGAGCGACGTCCCTTCGTACCACATCGGCACGCACGAAATCGCGCGGATGGCCGCCAGCGCGGGCGTCGGCGAAATCGTCCTCACCCACCTGATCCCGCCGATTCCGAACAACCCGGAGGTCGAAGCCGACTTCATCACCGGGATGGCGGACCTCTATCCCGGCTCGTTGCGCGTCGCCCGCGACATGCAGCGCATTCCAATCACCAGGCGAGGCAACTGATGGTGCTCGAACTCTCCGACTTCGTCGACTCCCTGCGCAATCGTATTCGCGCGATGAACATCCTCTACGAGCGCGCAGTCAGCGACCTTTCGCTCGACCAGATGAACCACCACGAGCGCGCGGGCGTCCTCCCGATGACGTTCAGCTTCAGCCACTACATCCAGACCCAGGACCGCTCGATCAGCGTGCCCATCCTCGGCGAATTGCCGCTCTGGATCAGCGGCGGCTGGGCCGCGAAAATCGGCGTCTCGCTCGATGCTTTCGGGCGCGAGGAGAGCGTCGCGGAGATGGAAAAGCTGCGCTTTGGGGACATCGATGCGTGGAAGGCGTACCAGGCGGCAGTGCTCGCGCGCACCTCGACCGTGCTCGACACGCTCACCCTGGAGACGCTCGGCGAGGTGCTGATGCCGAAGCTGCCGCCGAACATGCAGAACATCTTTTGCGCTATCGTCATCGGTCTGGACGCGCCCCTGCGCAATCTCGAAGTGTTCGAATGCTTCATCTACCAGCACGGGCTGCGGCACATGGGCGAAATCGAACACGGGCGCGCCCTCGTCGGGCTGCAGGGCATGACCAGCTAGCCGCTCCGCCACTTTTATCATTCCCACGAACCGCCACAGGAGGCACCGATGTCCACTCAAGCGCCAATGGCCGCTTTTCTCGCGAAATACACCCAGCGACTGCTGAACACGACTGCCCGCGCCATCGAGGACCTCAACAGCGAGGAGATCCATTTCCAGGCGCACAAAGACATGAACTCGATCGGCTTCGAGGCATGGCATGTGGCCCGCACGGCCGATAATCTCGTCCATTTTGCGTTCGAACGGCAGCAGCCGATCTGGCTCCAGCAGGGCCTCGACAAGGCCTGGAATCTGCCGAAGACCGACCAGGGCACGGGCATGGAGGGCGCCCTCGCGCACGACCTTCGCTTCCCCGAGGCGGCGCTCCTCGCCCAGTACGCGCGCGACGTTGCCGCTGCGATCGTCCCGCGAATCGAGGCGATGAGCGACGAATATCTCTCGACGCTGACGACGATCCGGCCGCAGGGCGAGATGGCGCGCGCGGATATCATCGCCCAGGTGATCGTGATTCACGGCAACAATCACCTCGGCCAGGTGAACCTCTCGCGCACGCTGCAGGGCAAGCCGGGCCTCGGCTTCTAACTGCACGGAAGAAGGAGCAGTCGATGACGGCAGACGAGATCCCCGTTGCGCACACGCCCCCCGGCGGCTGGCAGGGTGAAATGCCGCCGCCCATCCTGGAGGGCTGCACCGAGCCACTCGCAGATGGGGTGCCGGACTTCCGCGGCACCTGGCAGGCCTTCGAAGTCGTGACCAATGGCGTCGCCGGCCTGGACACTCGCCACATCGAGCGAATCGAGCAGGCGGGCAACCGCGTCGTCATCACCGCCAGCGGCATCATCCATGACATGCGCGCGGATGGAACCCTGGAGCATGGCGTCAACGACGTAACCGCCGGGAGTTTCGTGCCAATCCAGGTTGCGGCCCGGTTCGAAAATGGCGCGCTCGTTTTGCGCCCGAACGATGCGTTTGTCGCGGTCACGCGTCACCTGGAGGGCGACGTGCTCGCCTGGAACATGCTGCCGCTAAAGCGCCTCACTCGGATGCGCCGTGTGGACCCGCAGGCGTGAGAATCGGCCTCCAGCTTGCGTGGGACCCGGCCCACCTCGACGTCTTCCTTTCGATGGCCCGCGCCGCGGACGACGCCGGGGTGGATTCGGTCTGGGTCAACGAAGGCTTCGGGCACGACGCCTTTTCCGGGCTGGCGATCCTCGCGCGCGAGACCAGCCGGGTGCGCCTCGGGACGTCGATCGTCAACGTCTATTCGCGCACGCCGGGAGCGCTGGCGCAGCATTTCGCCACGATCGACGAACTCAGCGGCGGGCGCGTCATCGTGGGGCTTGGGGCGAGCGCCCAGGGCGTGATCGAGCGGTTTCACGGCCAGCCGTTCGCCGAACCACGCCAGCGGCTGGCCGAGACCGCCGAACTGTTGCGCGCCTACTGGAAGCGGGAGCGATTCAGCCACGATGGCCGCGTTTTCCACATCGACCGGGCGCTGCACCTCGGGGCGCGGCCGGTGCAGGCGGCGCCGCCGATCTTCTTCGCCACCATGGCCCCCGCGAGCGTTCGAACGACGGCGGAAGTCGCCGATGGCTGGCTCCCGACGTGGATCCCGGAGGAGCGGCTCGCGGGCGAAATCGACCGGGTGCGCTCGATGGCTGCGGCGGCGGGCAGGGAGCGATCGGCTGTGACGGTTCGCTCACCCGGCACAACGGTGGTCGCCGATGCGAGCGAAATAGACGCGATTCGCCAGGGCCAGCGCGAGTCGCTCGCCTTCTTCATCGCCCGCAACGGCGACTTCTACTATCGCCAGTTCCTGCGCCAGGGGCTGGCCGCGGAGGCCGAACTCGTGCGCGCCGCCTGGGCCGACGGTGGCCGGGACGCTGCCCTCGCGGCGATGCCGGACGGTATCGAAGCGCGATTCAACTTCGCGGGCGACATCGGAGCCTGCGCCGCCCACCTCGCCCGCCAGCAGGACCTCGGCGTCCATATCCACATGGTCTCGCTCGGCGCGAACGCCCGGAAAAACGCCCGCATGGTCCTGCGCGCGCTCGTCGAGGGTTAGGCAGCGAGTTCGCCTTCCGCAGTCGCCGCCCGCTTTGTTGTCAGTCGCCAGAGTGCCGCTGCCGCGGCGAAGAGGCCGAGCCCGAAGACGGCGATAGCAGCCGGCAGGGCGAGGTCGGCTGGTTGCCGCGTGGACGCGGATTGAGAGGCTCGCGAGCCAGCCTGGAGCTGCTCGATGGTCTCCTGCTGTTCCTGGATGGCGTTCACGAGCACCGGGATCAGCTCGATGTAGTTCAGCGCGAGGTTGCCGGTGTCCGGGTCGGCGACGGTCAGCTCGGGGATGACCTCCTGCACGTCCTGGGCGACGAATCCGAGGCGTGTCGTGTTCGAAGCGTCGCTGTTCATGATGTAGGACACCGGTTTGAGCGCGCGAATGGCTTCGAGGCCGTACCCAATGCTCGCGATATCGTGCTTGAGGCGGCGGTCGGACGTGTTGGTGACCGTACCGGTCGCAAAAACATTGCCTTCAACGTGGACGTTGCCTTCGAAGCGGCCAGCGAATCCGGTGGAACTCACTCCTAGGACGCCCACCCCGGCGCTCGAAGAACCTCGCACGCCGATCGTGGCGCCCATGCCAACCACCCCGACCGATTGGCCAGAACCGGCCACGGAGATACCACCAATGCCCCGGACACCCACGCACCACGCCTGGCAGCCGATGGTCGTGTCGTAGCCAACCACGCCCGCGACGAGAGAGTTGAGGTCCATGCCGACGATGGGTTCCGTCCCCTGGGTTATCGTCCCAAGCACGCCAATACCGCTTTTGCCCGATTCGCCCTTCAATCCGATGCCCCCATATAAAGTGAACAGCGGGACGTACGTGTTCGAAACGTTCAGCAACGCCTTGCCGACCAGTCCGCCCCCCGAGCGTGACTGATCCCCAACCCAGGTCTCGCCGAGGTGGGTATGGGCAGCTGTCTTGAGCGAGAAGAGGGCGTAGGGCGTTGCAGTGAGGAGCTGACGCGAACCGACCGCTGCGGGCGTCTCGCCGGTGGGCGCCAGCCGGACTTCGAGCCACCGCTGACTGCCAGCAAACGCCGTAGTGCCGAAATCGAGCGCCACGCTGAATAGCCCGTTCGTCACCAACGTGCCCGGTTTCGGCACCGTCAAGCCGACCTGGACATCGGGGTTGTCGGGGGCCTCGTCGTCGAAGAGCGCGAACTCGAGGTCGAAGGTGCCGTCTGCGGGCAGCCCATCGATTTCGAGCCGGCCCTGGTAGGTGAATGCTGAATCGAGCGCCGTGTTCGCCATCGGCGTGTTCTGCGTGTCGTCCGCGCGCGAAAGGGCGAAGGGCGCGACGACGCCACTCACGGTGAGGGCGACGACAGACGCGACGAGCGAAGAACGGATCCAGGAGTGTTTGAGCAGGTTCACGGCGAGCCCCCGGGGCAGTGGGATGGCTCGCAAGGTACAGCATCCGCAGGTCGAGGGTTTCACCGGCGGGACCGTTCGAGGAAACCTTCCCGGTGCTCGTCAGACGACGGGCGCCAGCGTCCTTTCCGTTAGCTCCAGCTCGATCGCATCGTGGACTTCGTTGCAGGGGATGCGCGAACGCTGGGCGTGCTCGCGAACGAGGTCGTGTTCGCGCGTGCGGAAGACGCACAGGAGTTCGTTCTGTTCGGTCGCCCAGTAGGAGCGGACCCAGAGCAGGTCGGAATATTCGTGTGCGCACATGATGGCCTGCAGCGCGAGCGCCCGGAACTCGCGGTGCGTTATCGGGTCCAGGTGGCGGCGGACCAGCACCAGCTGCAGCGCTTGCCCATCTCCGGCGGCCGGCTCGATGCCGGCGGGCCCGTACTCTTCCGGCGTAATCGGGATGACCGCGAGGACTTCGCGGCCGGACTCGCCCGGCCGCGGCGCAATCCCATCGGCTTCGTACACGGAGAGAAGCTGACCCTGGCCGGGCGTGTAGTAGGCGGCGAGCAGGCGGGCACCCTCCAACTCGGCCGGCTCGACGGTTGCCTGCGAGCCGATGTCCTGGCGAACTGCGAAATGTGGCATGTCTCACTCCTTGCGGCGGAAGTTGCGTCGTTGCGGGCCCTTCGACCCGGCGAGTTCGAGCGAAATCACACGTCCCCGGGCTCGACCGGCTCGAGGAGGCGTTCGAGGTCGGCGGCGCGGATCCGGAGCACCCGCTGACCCGCGAGGCGGCTCGCGGGCAGCCTCCCGGCGCGAATCCAGTTCCGCACCGTTTTCACGTGGACGCCCATGTACTCCGCCGCTTCCTCTGGCGAATATAAGCGGCCCCCGCTCGCTCCGGCAGCTTCGGGGACGAAATTACGCACGTCGTCTGCGGTCACGGCGAGTTCGGAGAAGACGCGCCCGGGGATGCCTTCGCCGATCTGCATGAACGCGAGCAGGAAATGCACCTCGTCGATGCGCCGGCTGCCGCTGCGTTCGACTTCGCCGGCGAGCACCTGGAAGAAGCGCACGCAGTCATCCGAATAGGACGGCTTGTGATCGGGATCCGCCATCCGTCTGGTCGTCCGGGCGACGAGGTCTTCGATGAGGCGCACGTTGATGGTCACCGGCCCGAACGAGAAGTAGCCGAAGCGCGACATCCTTCGCAGATAGGCGAGGAAGAGGAGGTCGAGGGTCGCCTCGGCGCTCTGGGTCTCGCGGGCGAGGCGGGCAAGCTCCCGCTGCATCTCGGCGAGGAGATGAACGTCCGGCTTGAACGACGGCGCTTCCTGTGAATCGGTCATTCGGTGGGCCTCGCGGTCTATCCTACATACGAACATGATTGCATTCCATGGCAATAAGGGAGTATAAGAGAACACAAGGGAAATTTAGACCCAGAAAGTCGAGGAATCATCCATGACACAGGTAGAAACCAGGACCGCCACGGCGACCCTCTACGAGCGCCTCGGGGGCGGCGAAAAGCTGCGCGCGATGATCGGCGCCATCGTCGACGAGCACCTTGAGAACGCGGCCATTCGCACCCGCTTCGAACCGTTCGACCGCGACGTGATGAAGGAATCGGCCTTTCTCTTCTTTGCGCAGGCGACCGGCGGGCCAGAGGTCTACGAGGGGCGGGGCCTGCGCGAGACGCATCGCGGCATGAACGTCAGCGAGCAGGAATTCGTTCACGCGACCGACGACGTGCTCGCCGTCCTGCAGCGCTTCGGCGTCCCCCAGCAGGAGCAGCTCGAAGTGCTGGGCGCGTTCTTCGCGCTGAAGGGCGAGGTTCTGCACCTGTAGGCGGGCGGCCAAACCGAACGAGCCCCGAAGCGCCAGCTCGGGGTCGGGTGACTCACCACCAGAGCCCCCGCCGCAGGCCCCGCGCCTGCCGATCGCGGCCGG
>JBBSKE010000072.1:0-11945 GCA_038256595.1 Tepidiformales bacterium
CGAGCACGGTGTTGCCCTTGTCGCGAAGCCGCAGGAGCAGCTCGTTCATCCGCTGCACGTCGTGAGGATGGAGGCCGATCGTTGGCTCATCGAACACGTAGGTCACATCCGTGAGCGAGGAGCCGAGGTGGCGGATGATCTTCGTGCGCTGTGCTTCGCCGCCAGAGAGTGTGCCCGACGGCCGCTCGAGCGAGAGGTAGCCCAGGCCGATCTCCACGAACGAATCGAGGATCTGTCGCAGCGCCGCGAGCAGCGGCCCAACCGACGGATCGTCGAGGTCGCGAACCCAGGCGGCGAGGTCGCTGATCTGCATCGAACAGGCGTCGGCGATGTTGATGCTGCCGATCCGCGACGAGCGAGCGCCCTCGCTGAGCCGGGTGCCGCCGCACTCGGGGCAGGCGGTGAACGTGACTGCGCGGTCCACAAACGCCCGGATGTGCGGCTGCAGGGCGTCCGGGTCCTTCGAGAGCATCGACTTCTGGATTTTCGGCACGAGCCCCTCGTAGGTGAGGTTGATGCCGTTGACCTTCACCTTCGTCGGCTCTTTATAGAGGAAGTTGTGCAGCTCCTTCTCGGTGAAGTTGCGGATCGGCTTATTCGCGTCGACAAAGCCGGATTCGATGAAGATCTGCACGGTCCAGAGGCTATCCACGGTGTAGCCGGGCACCGTAATCGCACCTTCGGCGATCGACTTCGAGTCGTCGTAGAGCTCCGTGAGGTCGATATCGGAGACGGTGCCGCGGCCCTCGCAGCGGGCGCACATTCCGCCCGCGCGCGTGAAGGTCCGCTTCTCGGTCGTCTTCGTGCCGCCCTTTTCGACCGTGATTGCGCCGGCTCCGCTGACCGTTGCCGTATTGAAGGAGAAAGCGCTGGGCGGGCCGATGTGTGGCTCTCCGAGGCGGCTAAAGAGGATGCGAAGGAGCGCGTTGGCGTCGGTCGCGGTCCCGACAGTCGAGCGCGCGTTCGCGCC
This sequence comes from Tepidiformales bacterium, assembly GCA_038256595.1. Lineage (GTDB taxonomy): Bacteria > Chloroflexota > Dehalococcoidia > Tepidiformales > Tepidiformaceae > JBBSKE01. The sequence continues at coordinate 971 of JBBSKE010000072.1, forward strand.
CATGCGCTCCTGGTCGACAATGATCGCCGTCGTCAGGCCATCGAGCACGTCCACCTCGGGGCGCGCCTGGTTCGGCATGAATCCCTGCACGAATGCGCTGTAGGTCTCGTTGATCAGCCGCTGCGATTCGGCCGCGATAGTGCCGAAGACGAGCGAACTCTTGCCCGAGCCGGAGACGCCCGTGAACACCGTCAGGCGGCGCTTCGGGAGGTCGATGCTCACGTCTTTGAGGTTGTTCTCGCGCGCGCCCTGGACGCGAATCAGGTCGTGCCTGTCGGCCGGGTGCTGCTTCGTTGCCAGGGACGTTTCCTCAATCATCGCGCTTCGTCCAGCTCGGCGAGCCGGGCCTCGACGAGGTCCTTCACGAGATCCCGGTCGATTGCCCAGTCAACCGGGATCTGGAACAGGTTCTTACGGACCACATAGCCACTCTTCTCCAGGCGGTCCTTGAAGTTTGCCATGACCACCTCGCTCCAGGGCGCGAGGGCGAGGTGAGCCTTGAGCGCGGAGACGCCAAACACGTACTGTCCGCCGCGGTGGATCTGCGGGACGTTCCACGCGAGCTTGATCTCAAGGTCCGGGAATTCGGCCATCACGTAGTCGATGACCGCCCCGAGCGTCTTCCCCTTCGTGGGGTCGAGGGACGCCAGGTACTCTTCAATGGATGTGAATCGTGGCTCGCTCATCGTTCGTACCTCGGCCGGAGTCTGGAGTGAAGGAATGCTTCCAGCAAAGCGAGGAGCGAACGGCCATGTTCAGCGCCGATCACGACGATCACTCGACGGCAGTTCGACCGAATCCATTCGCCGGGAGCATCTGGATTGAAGTCAATGCACGTTGCCATAGCTGGGTCTTTAATCAGGGACGCTGCCAGGGTGCTTCGAGCGCTCCCTGCGTTGTAGTGCTGGCTGGTGTATCGAGATTGCGAAAGCTTTCCCGCAATCCCAATCTTCAGCCATCCATCAGGCCCGAGGAAGGCGTACAGCGCCATGGAACCAGTTGGGAGTTCCCGGGGCGCGCGATGAGGTGCATCCCAATACTCGGTCCTCATTTCACCTGCGCAGAAATCGTATCCTGCCAGGCGCGCGACGGTGACAAAGTCCGTGAGCGCATTTTGAATCTCGTTTTGCCACGGAATTTGGCTCGTGACTTGCGGGTCAATGCTCATAAGGTCTCCATCGTGCCGGTTAGAGACTGCCCCAGCGCAAATGTAAATCTGGCTGACGGATTAATTTTCGGGAAGAGCGGCGAATGCTTTCTTTGTACTCATATACCACCCCATGCCCTTGATCGGGTTTTTCCACCTGCCCTGCATGGCTTTTCGCGCATCTTTGTGTGCCTCATCTCCCGCCGCGACCACCTCTTTCAGGTGCGCGTCCTGCGCACTAATCACGTCGTCAGCGGTGTTGCCCTGGAATGCGAGGTCGCAGGGCCCACCCATTTGCCTGCACGTCATCGTTTTCATCTGTGACTCTCCTTGGACTTTGCGAGCCATCAGTGGCCCGAAGGGATTGGTATCCACAATGGTACCGGTCGCGGCAGAGGCCGAAACCAGCACCGGGTGACGTGAGACGTGCCCGGTGCGCTGGTGACCCGTGGTTACCGCGTCTCCTGGAGACGAATAAGGTTGCCCGAGGGGTCGCGGATGGCGCAATCGCGATTCCCTTACGGCTGGTCGATCGGCTCCTGGACGATTTCGACGTCGTTCGCCTGCAGGTGCGCGAAGGCCTCGTCGAGGTCGGTCGTTGCGAGCAGAATCGCCGCGTACGTGCCCTTCGCCATCATCTCGGCGATGACCCGGCTCTCTTCCTCGGTGATTCCGGGGTCCGCATTCGGCGGCGTGAGGACGATGGACGTGCCCGGCTGGCCGGCGGGACCGACGGTGATCCAGCGCATCCCTTCGTAGCCGACGTCGTTACGCACTTCGAAGCCGAGAATATCGCGGTAGAAGGTGAGGGATGCCTCGGGGTCGGTGTGGGGAAGGAAGCTTGAGTGAATAGAAATGTTCATGCGCTCAGGATATGCGCGGCGCAACGGCCCGCGCTTCTCGATTCCTGACCGGTCTCGTCACTTTTTTCGCGAGGCACGACGGCATCCCCAGCGTCGCGTTCGCTGCCTCGCGGCGATATTCGCTCGGCGGCATGCCCACCAGCTCGGTGAAGCGCGTGCTGAACGTGCCCAGCGACGAACAACCTACTTCGAAGCAAACCTCGGTGACGCTGAGGTCGCCGCGCCGCAGGAGGGCCATCGCCCGCTCGATCCGGCGCGTCATCAGGTAGCTGTAGGGCGATTCGCCATAGGCCAGCCGGAACTCGCGGCTGAGGTGACCGGCCGACATGAAGACGCCCCGGGCGAGCGCCTCGACATCGAGCGGCTGCGCATATTCGCGGTCGATCCGGTCGCGAACGCGGCGCAGCTGGGCGAGGTTGCTGAGTCGCTGCTGAGCGACCGCGTCGCCAGTGGTCGAACGGCTGTTGCCCATGATGGCATTTTCTGGAGCCGAATCCGGGCGCGTCAACTCCACGGGCCTAGCGGTTCTCGCGGAGGGCCTTGTGGCGTTCGTAGTTCTCGAAGGCGCGCTGGACCATCGGGCGGCGGCGGCCATCGGGCTTCTGCAGCGCATAGCCCGGGTCGCTCTCGCCGGTCTGGCTGAGCATGTGGAAGGCGTGCGCGCCGTAGATGTGGGAGGCGAAGCCCTGGGCCTCCTGGGCCTGGTTAATCGCCAGCTTGATCATTCGCAATTGAAATGGATCGTTCTCGGCGACGCGGGCCGCATAGGCCATCGTCTCCTCGTACAGCTTCTCCTTCGGGACAACCTGCCAGACGTAGCCGAGTTCCTTCGCCTCTTCCGCGCCGATGAAGCGGCTCTCGAACAGGATCGCCTTGGCGTGGCGAGGGTGCAGGTCCCACGGCACCGAGAAATACTGGAAGTTCGTCGGCAGGAACATCGCGTCGTCGGCGGCGAAGATGACATCCGAGGCAGACGAGATGATCCAGCCAGCGAAGATGCAGTAGCCCTGGATCGCGCAAATTGTCGGCTTGGGAATGTTTCGCCAGCGCATCGTGGGGTCGATATTCATGTCCCACGAGCGGCGATAGCGGCCGCGCATCCCCTCGGCCGTCGGGCGTGCCTCTTTGTCGGCCTTCTCTTCCGGCGTGCCAAGGTCGTGGCCGGCCGAGAACGAATCGCCTTCGCCCATGAGGACAATCGCGCCGACCGAGTCGTCCGCGGCGGCCCGGGCATAGCCGGCGTCGAGCTGCTCGATGAGGATGCGGCTCTGGGCGTTGCGGTATTGCGGGCGATTGAGGACCAGGCGGACGACGCGGCCCTCCTGCTCGTAGCGAACCTGTTCGTCGGTCATGGCTGTTCCTTTCGCGGGCGAATCATGCTGGCGGTCCCATGCCGGTAATCCCGGCTGCGACCAGGTCCTCGTACTCGGCGGCGGGCATATCGAGCAGTTCGGAGAGGACTTCGAACGAATGCTCACCCTGCAGGGCGGCGGCGCTCACGAGCTTGCCGGGCGTGCGCATAAAGTGGATTGGCAGGCCGGCCTGTGGCCATTTGCCGGCCTCCGGGTGCACCGTTTCGACGATCGTGCCTCGCTTGCGAAGGCTCGCGTCGGCCGCCACCTCCATCGGGTCGAGCACGGGCGCGACGATGACTCCGGTTGGTGCGAGTGCCGCCACGGCTTCGTTGCGCGAACGGTTTCGCGTCCACGCGCTGATAGCAGCGTCGATTTCAGCCACGCGGCGCTTCCGTTCTCGGGCGTCATCGAGCTTGTTGTCTCCTGCGAGCGAACTGTCGCCCAGGGTCGCAACCAGGGCGCGCCACTGCGCCGTCGTCTCGCAGGCGATGGCCACCCAGCGGCCGTCCGCGGCTTCGAACATGCCGTGCGGTGCATGCACCGGGTGGCTGTTCCCCAGTCGCGGCCGTTGCTTGCCGGTCCGCAGATATTCGAGTGCGGCATCGCCGACGAAGCTGAGATTCGCTTCTTGCATCGAAAGGTCGATGAACTGGCCCTCGCCCGTGCGGTTGCGGTGCAGAAGTGCGGTGACAATCGCCGCGCAACCGTAGAAGCCGGCGACGGCGTCCGGGTACATCTGCCCCGAGTTCAGCGGTGGCCCGCCTTCGTAGCCGAGCAGCGCCGACATGCCGGAGGTCGGTTCGATGGTGCCGCCGATGCCCGGCACGTTCGCCCAGGGGCCGTCGTGTCCGTAGGCCGAAAGGCTGCAGAGGATGATATCCGGCTTGATCTTCTTCAGCGACGCGTACCCGAGGCCAAGATTGCCGAGCACGCGCGGGGAGAAGTTTTCGGCGACGAAGTCCGAATAGGGGAGCAATCGCCGGTAGATGTCGAGGCCTTCCGGCGTCGCGAGGTCGAGCGTGATGCAGCGCTTGCCGGCGTTCACGGAGTTGTAAAGCGGGCTCGTGTTCCAGGGGTGCTTCGCCGATTCGAGGTCCTTGAGCTTCGCCGGGATGGGGCCTTCATAGCTGCCGCGCCAGGAATCGGGGCGCTTTCGCACCTCCACCTGGATGATGTCGGCGCCGAGCATGCCCAGCAGTTCGGTGCAGAGCGCCCCCGCCCAGGCCTGCGTCAGGACGATGCCGCGCATGCCCGTGAGCGGTCCCTGGCGGCGCGGGTCGGTGGGACGCGTGTGCGCTGGGACCGGGTGGGAGCGGTTCGCCGGGGCAGTCTCGGCCGGCGGCGTGTGCGTCGAGCGCCAGGGGGTGGCCGAAAGCTTCATCGGCGCGCCGGCGTGCGTCTGGTCGCCCTCGGCGCCCCAGAAGCCGCGCGCGGTGAGGTGCTCGTTCGTCGTCAGCTCCTCGAATTCGAGCACGGGGCCGGCGACCACGCGCCGGGCTGCCAGTTCGTCGAAGAGGTCCTTCTTGGTCCAGGTCGACATCTTCTCCTGGACGCGCCCGACGTATTCGGATTTGTTCTGCTGGCGGTACCAGGAGGCTTCCCAGCGCGAGTCCGTGGCGAGGTCCGGGAGGTCCAGCAGGTTCATCGCATCGCGCCAGAAGTGCGCCCGGCTGATGGTGAGCGCGAAGTGGCCGTCCGCCACGGGGACAGGGCCGGTCGTGATGTCCGTGTCCGTCGCCCGCGGGGCGACTTCGCCGGCGTACTGCGCGCGAAGAATCGCCGGCGCGATCGCCTGGGCCATGGTGTCGAGTTCCGCGACGTCGATCTCCTGGCCCTCGCCCGGGTGGGCATCGCGATGGACGAGCGCGGCAACGGCGCCAATGTAGGCCGCCACGCCAGTGCAGTAGGAGACCTGCGTGCCGCTCGGCTTGAGCGGCGGCTTGTCCGCGCGGCCGTTAATTGCGGCCCAGCCGGAGCGGGCGGCGACGGCGAGGTCGTTCGCGGGCGTGCCGGAAAGTTCGCCTTCGACGCCGTAGTGGGTGACGTGAACCATCACGAGGTCGGGACGGCCGAGGTCCGCGTAGGAGAGCCCGGCAGCTGCGAGTTCGGCCCGGGTCATGCTCGAAACGAGGACATCCGCCGTCGCAATGATATCGAGCAGCGCCTGGCGGCCCGCCGGGGAGTGCGAATCGAGCGGCAGGCTCTCCTTGCCGGCGAGCACATATTCGGCGAGGGCCGAGAGCGATGGGTCGTCGAATTGGCGAAGCGGATGGCCGCCCGGGGGTTCGATCTGCACAACGGAGGCGCCGAAACCGGCGAGGAGCCTGCTGCACCAGGCGGCGCTGGCGATGCTGGAAATATCTACTACGCGAATGCCGCCAAGGGCCGAAGAAGTCATGGGTCGCAAGTCTAGGGCCCCGGAACGTGCGAGAACAAGGCGCAAATTGCTGACGGCGCAATGCAGGCGACCGGCTGCGCTGGGTGCATTAAGGCAAGAGCATTTTACCGCCCGATATTCGGGATCGTCGCACGAGAAATGACCTTTTGTCTCGCTCGGCACTATCGTGTCACATTTTTCAGGCCTCCAACCGCTCGCTCCCGGAATTCGGTATGCGGCGCGCGAAAACTCCCCGGGCAAGGCGCACGCCGCACAGCTATGATCGTCAAAATCGCGGCACGAAAGGCTCCGATCGGCACCTATGCGCATCGAACAGCTGCTCGCTTTCAAGACCGTCGCCGACGAGAAGAGCTATACCCGCGCCGCTGAGCGAGAATTCCTCACCCAGCCGGCGATTTACAGCCAGGTGCGCCAGCTCGAAGCGGAATGCGGCGCGAAGCTCTTCTACACGCTCGGCAAGCAGGTGCTGCTCACCGAGGCGGGCCGCGACCTCTACCAGCTCGCCGAAGATGTCGAGCGCGCCCATGCGACCTATAACGCCCGCTTCGAACAGCGCCGCCTCAAGTCGAACCACGTCGTTCGTATCGGCGCACACGCGTTCTTCGGCGTGATTCGCGATGCGGCGAGACGATTCGCGGCCGCAGACCCCGCCGGGACGGTGGAGCTGAACACGATGCGCCCGGCGGAGGCAGCGGATGCAATTCGCGGCGGCCGGGTGGACTTCGGCTTCTTCGGCGACGGCTACAGCAAGGACGGCCTGACCTTCGAGCAGTGCGCGCAGAACCGGATTGTCTGCGTCGCACCGGCCTCGCATCCCATGGTCGGGCGGCGGCTGACGTTCGCCGAATTCGCCGCCGAGCCGATCGTGAGCTATGCGAAGGGTCCCGGCAGCGCCCGCGCGGCGATTGACGCCTGGCTGGTCGAAAACGAAGAGCGCGCGACCTATATCGCCCAGGCCGATGGTTCGATTGGCGTGAAGACGCTCGCCGTGGCCCTTGGCGTCGGGGCGATGGTCGTTCGCGCCTCCGTGCAGGACGAGGTGAGCAATGGCACCCTCGCAATTCTCGATGTCCAGGATTTCACGCCGTCGTACCCGCTGTACATGATCTACGACACCGAGGACGAACTTGGCCCCGCAGCGCGAGCCTTCCGCACGCACGTGCTCGAAATCTGGGCCGAACACCAGGCTCGGGCAGCGCTCCTTCCACCACGCGTGCGAACGGCCGTGGAGCGCGCTCCCGTCTATTGTTGATGGAAACGCAACATTTGTTGGAAATCTTCTTCTCGCCCCTCCGTTAACAGTCCGGTAGCGTCCCCGAGGACCGGAAGAGGGCAGCTTTGCGCTGCGGAGGGGAAAAACATGACTGACAACTACTGGACTCGAATCAACAGGGGCCGGCTCAACCGCCGCCGGTTCATCGCACGCACCGGATTCCTTACCGCGGGCGTCGCAGCAGCAGGCACCTTCGGCTGCGGCGGCGACGACGACGACACCAGCACCCCCGGAGGCAGCACCACCGCCGCCGGCTCGACCCCGGGCCAGGCAACGGCCGCCCCGGCGATCAAGCGCGGCGGCACCATGATCATCGCTCGCGCCGCGAACCTTGCGTTCACCGACCAGCAGCGCTCCAGCGGCGGCAACGACCCGGGCTTCAACCGCCTCTATGCCGAGACGCTCCTGCACCGCGAAGGCGGCAAGATCGTCGCCTACATGGCCGAAGCCTATGAGCAGCCGGACCTTTCGACGATCACCTTGAAGCTTCGCCCCGATGTGAAGTTCGGCGATGGCACTCCGCTGAACGCCGCCGCGGTCGCCTACTCCATCAATCGCGCCAAGGACGAGAAGCTCGCTGCCCGCGACCGCGCCGCCGCCCTGCTCGTCGAAAAGGTCGAGCAGCCGGACGAGTTCACCGCCGTCCTCAAGCTGGCCCGCCCGAACGGCCTCTTCCTCGACGCCTTCACCACGGCCAACCTCATGGTTTCGCCCACGGCCGTTGAGAAACTCGGCGTCGATGGCTTCAACCGCACCCCGGTTGGCGCTGGCCCCTACACGGTCGATCAGATCGTCCAGGACGGCGACACGGTGTTCACGAAGAACCCCACCTGGCCGATCAAGGATGCGAACGGCGGCGCACTGCCGTATCTCGACAAGATCATCAACAAGATTATCCCGCAGCCAGAGGCGCGCACTGCTGCCCTGATCTCGGGCGAAATCGACCAGGTCACCGTCGAGCTTTCGGCTGTGAAGCAGGTCCAGTCGATGTCGAACCTGAAGCTGATCGAGTCGCCCTCGGCCGGTTACCAGATCCTCGAATTCATCACGAACAAGCCGCCGACCGATAGCGTCGCCCTTCGCAAGGCTATCAACTACGCGATCAACCGCGACGAACTCAACCTGCAGCTCGCCTTCGGCCTCGGCAAGCCGGCTGTTGAATGCCTCTCGGGGGACTCTTGGGTCTTCGACGCGTCGCTTCCGTCGTACAAGTACGATGCCGCCAAGGCGCAGGAATTCCTGACCCAGGCCGGCTACCCGGACGGCCTCGAAATCAAGATGGCGACCTACGCGCCCGCGCAGGCGGAGGCCATCCAGGCACAGCTCGCGAAGGCCAAGATCAAGGCCGTCGTCGATAATCTCGAACTCGCCGTCTATCAGGACAAGTTCCGCGCCAAGGCCGAATACCCGATGGGTACCGCCGGCAGCGCGACCGAATCCGGCGAGCTCTACCAGTACTTCCTCCAGCGCTACGGCAGCGCGGGCCGTTTCAGCCCGGGCCGTCCGCCAAACCCGGACTGGGATGCCGAAATCGCGAAGCTCGAGACGATGGCAACCCAGGAAGAGCGCAAGGCGCAGTACCAGAAGATGATCCGCATGTCCTACGACCAGGCATATCGCGCATTCACGATTAGCACCCCGGTGTTCTTCGGCGTGACGAACCGGGTTCGCGGTGTCGTTCCGCTCGAAGGCAACGGCACGAATGCGGACCTCCGTCTCGCCTGGCTCGCCTAACATTGGTTCGCAGCCGGCCGCCTTCGCGGCCAACAACCCGGGGAGGAACCGGCTGAATGGTGACCTATATCGCTCGAACGACATCGCAATCGGTGTTGGTCGTGATCATCGTGAGCATGCTCGTATTCCTCATTATGCGAGCCCTTCCCGGTGATCCGATCGCTGCACTGACCAGCGAATCGGTCGCCGGCTATGACGAAAGCCAGAAGGACGCCCTCCGGGAGTCCCTCGGCCTCAATGACCCGCTTCCCGTCCAGTATCTCGACTGGGCGGGAAACGCGGTCACTGGTGACTTCGGTACTTCGGCCCGAAACAAGCTGCCGGTGACCGATGAAATCCAGCGGCGCATCCCGGCCACCCTGCAACTTGCAGTGCTGGCCATCATCGGCGGGATCATCATCGGCGTAACCTTCGGGACGATCGCCGCCCTGAAGCCGAACTCGCCAGTCGATATGCTCGTCACGTTGCTGGCGATGTCCGGCATTGTCGTGCCGAGTTTCGTGCTCGCGATGGCCCTCATCTGGATATTCACGGTCAACCTGGGCTGGCTGCCGGTCGGTGGCTACGTGCCCATCTGGGAAGACCCAGTGCTCGCCATGAAGAGTCTCGCGATGCCCGTCGGCGTGCTTGCCATGTCGACAGCCGCGCCGATTATGCGGCACACCCGCTCCAGCCTCCTCGAAGTTCTGAAGCAGGATTACATCCGCACCGCACGCTCGAAGGGCCTGGCGACGTTCACCGTCGTCACCCGGCATGCGCTGCGAAACGGCCTCCTGCCAGTCGTCACTGTTGTCGGACTGAGAATCGCCGGTCTGCTTGAAGGCAGCGTCATCGTCGAATCGGTGTTCAGTATCCCGGGCCTCGGCCGCCTCGCGGTGGGAGCCATCGGCACCCGCGACTACCCGATGCTGCAGGGCATCGTGGTCGTATTCGCCGTGATTACCGTCATCGTCAACCTCGTGGTCGACCTGGTGTATGTACGCCTCGACCCCACCATTAAGTACTCCTGAGGGGACCCAGCGTGAGCCAAACCGCCAGTACCCTCGACGCGTTCAGCGGCCGCCGTCCTTCGGAGCGGAGCCGAGCGGTGAAAATCCGGCACCTCGCGCGCCGCTACCCGCTCACCGCTGTCGCCCTCACCGTCCTCATCCTGATCGTGCTCATCTCGATCTTCGCCTTCGCGGTCGCTCCGATTGGCCCGACCGCCTCGGACGGACTCGAAACCCTCAAGAAGCCGTCTTCGAGTCACTGGTTCGGGACGGACCGGCTCGGCCGCGATGTCTTCGCGCGCGTGGTCTACGGCAGCCGCGTATCCCTCGGCGTCGGTGCGATGGCGGTCCTCTTCGCGGGCGCCGCGGGCATCCCAATCGGCCTTATCGCCGGCTACTTCGGCGGAATCGTCGATTCGATCCTGATGCGCGCCACCGATGCGCTGATGGCCATCCCCGGGCTGCTGCTCGCGCTCTCCCTCGTCCTTGTGCTCGAACCGTCGGTGTTCACGGTCGCCCTCGCCCTCGGAGTTGGCGCCCTGCCAGGCTATGTGCGCGTGGTTCGCAGCCGCGTCCTCTCCCTGCGCTCGACCGACTTCGTATTCGCGGCCCGCAGCCTCGGAGCGAGTTCGACGCGGATCATCTATCGCCACATCCTGCCGAACACCGTCGCGCCGATCATCGTCGTCGCCTCGCTGAGCATGGGTGGCGCGGTCCTCGCCGAAGCCGGTCTCAGCTTCCTCGGCGTCGGTGTGCGTCCCCCAACCCCGACATGGGGCGCGATGCTCAACGACTCCTTCTCCCTTATATACATCGCACCTTGGCTCATGCTTCCGCCCGGGATCGCAATCGCAATCCTCATCCTTTCGCTCAACCTGCTCGGCGACGGCCTGCGAGACATCCTCGACCCCCGGCGGCGTGGGTTGTGAGCGAAATGCAGAGCGGCGGCAACGGTGGCGGCGACGCACCCGCTGGACCTACGAGGTTGCTGGCCGGGCTAACGGTCATCGAGCTGGCATCCTCGATGAAGGCGGCCTACTGCGCTCGCCTCTTCTGCGAGTGGGGCGCCGATGTCGTGAAGGTGGAGCTGCCCGACAACGAGCCGCGCCACCAGGAGCGCCTCTGGCTCGACCGCGGCAAGGCGAATGTCGTCCTCGACTGGCGAACCCCGGCCGGGCGCGAACTCCTCGTCCGGCTTGTCGGCGCCTCGGCGGTC
>JBBSKE010000073.1:0-11930 GCA_038256595.1 Tepidiformales bacterium
AGCCGGCCGAGTTCACCATCATCGAGCCTGCAGCGGGCAAGGGTGCGCTGGCCACGGCTGTCCTCGATTGGGCTGCCAGTCGCGACGATGGCTTCCGCGATGCGCTCTCCTACATGGCCATCGAACCGAACAGCCCCGGTACGGACCCGCGCGTGCAGTGGGGCGGGCCGCCATCTGAGCCGGTCGCGAACGGCGTGGTCGTGACGAACGAGTTCTTCGATGCGCTGCCCGTTCGGCTCTTCGAAGGAAGCGGCCGCGGCTCGGTCGAGATCTATGTGACCTGGAACGGGTCGAGGTTCGAGCAGGTCGGCGGACCGATCACTACCATCGACGACGCTCCGCTTGAGGGCCGCTTCGAGATCAACCCCCGCGCCTACCCGACGATGCGCACGATCTGCCAGTGGGTCGAACGAGGCGCCGTGCTGACTATCGATTACGGCTACTCGCAGGAGGAACTCTGGGCGCCGTGGCGGAAGAACGGCACGCTTATGTCGTTCTATCGGCACACCGCACACGAGGATGTCCTTGCCCATGTCGGCGAGCAGGACCTCACTTCTCATGTGAATTTCTCGGAACTTGCCTCTGCAGCGGACGACGAGGGAATGGCGATCCATGGGCCGATCGCGCAGGCGAACTGGCTGCATAATCTCGGGACTGGTCACCTCGTGGAGGCAGTACGATCGGACATGGCCGAATATTTCCTGCGTCGGCGAGCCTACGAGAAGCTGACCGACCCGGCCGGTCTTGGCCGCATCCGCGTGATGGCCGCCACGCGCGGGCTCGACACCGTTCCCGGGTTCGAAGAGGAGCCATCGTGAGCGAGCAAGAGACCGAACCTTATATTGAGCCGGCTCCCGGGGCGAACCCGGGACTGGTGGCGCGCGACACGCCTATCGCCGTCGGCGACGAGGCGCCGAAGTTCGTTCTCCCGGCGATTCGAACCGATGGCGCGCAGTTCGATGCGAACCTCGCGGAGATGCTGGCGGACGGGCCAATGCTGCTCGTGTTCTACCAGGACGATGGCATGCCGATCTGCACGCGCGAGTTGCAGGCCTTCGCGCAGGAGTACCCGACGCTCGAACGCGGCGGCGTCCAGGTGCTGGGGATGAACACAAACGGACTCGGCAGCCACAAGAAGTTCCAGGAGCGGGACCGCTTCCCCTTCCCGCTGGTCAGCGACTTCCACGGCGAGGCGATTCGCGCCTACGGGTTCTGGGACGAGGACGAGCGGAAGTCGCATCGCGGCACTGTAGTCGTCGGCACGGATGGCCGGGTGAGCTACGTGCAGCCGCATTTCAACCCGGGCAACGTGAACGCGATTGTCGATGTGTTCACGGCCCTGGGGCTGGTGTAGTCGTGATTCGACGTATTGTTTGCGCGCTTAGAGAAGGACATGAACGGTACTTACAATCGAATACAACTTCCCATATCGACAACATATCTGCTGACTTAAAAGGCGTAGTGGAGGAGTCAACGTGGGCGTGTTACCGGTGCAACTGGATCGAACGACTGGGCCATGGCTCTTCATGGAGTCGCTCCGACGAGATGTACTCTACTAGACCTTGTTTCGCCGTTGACCACACCGGCAATGTCCTTGTACGAGGCACGATATTTTCTTGTCAGCGAGCGCTCGCAAATCGCGGTTATCGCAAGATATCTCAGGCGCTCAATGAAATGGAGCTCGACCGGGATGGCCATTTCGTACCGCAATTTGCAAAGCACAACAAGACCAAAAATCCAGTTCGAATTCTGCCCGATGATACCCGCTAGGCGTTAAATGCGCCGAGTTAGACGTTGAAGAGGATGTTGACGATGTCGCCGTCCTGGACGATGTACTGCTTGCCTTCGGTGCGGAGCAGGCCGCGCTTTTTCGCTTCCACTTCGCTGCCGCAGACAATGAGGTCGTCGAACTTCACCACTTCGGCACGAATGAAGCCGCGTTGCAGGTCGCTATGGATCTTGCCGGCGGCGACAGGAGCGGTCGAACCTGCGCGCACGGTCCAGGCGCGGCACTCGTCCGGGCCGGCGGTAAGGAAGCTGATGAGCCCGAGCAGCGCATAGGAGCGGCGAATCGCCTCGGCCATGCCACTCTCGGTGACGCCGGCGGATTCGCGGAACTCGGCGGCTTCTTCGTCGCTCAGCTCGTTCAGGTCCATCTCGAATTTGCCAGCGAAGACGGCGACATCGCGGCCCTCGCCCCGGAACTTCTCGGCGAACTGCGCTTCGAGGGTGCCACGATCGCCGATCTGGTTCTCGTCGACGTTCACAATCACGAGCAGCGGCAGCGCGGTCAGGAACTGGGTGCCTTCGAGCAGCTTCCACTCTTCGTCGCTGATGGGGATGGCGCGGATGGGCGTGTCGTCTTCGAGGCCAGCTTTGAGGCGAAGGAGGAGGTCCTTCAGGCGCTGGAGGCCCTCGCGGTCGGCCGGCTTCATCGAGCGCAGTTCGTTTTCCATGCGCTGGAGGCGGCGCTCGATGACGGCCATATCGGCGAAGGCGAGTTCAAGGTCCATCGCCTCGATATCGCGCGCGGCATCGATCGTGATGTCGGGATGGGGGACGGTTTCGTCATCGAAGAGGCGCACGACGTGGATGAGGGCGTCCATACGGCCAAGGTCGTTGATAAACTTGCCGGCCGGGCCCTGTCCCTTGCCGAAGGATTCGCCAGCCGCCGGGAAATCTACGTACTGGATGGTCGCGTAGGCGACCTTCTTCGGCTTATAGAGGTCTGCGAGGCGGTCGACGCGGCTATCGGGGACGTTCACGACGCCCATGTTCGGCTGGGTGCTGGCGCTGTAGGCGCCGACCTGGGCCGAACCACGGGTGACCGCGTTGAACACCGTCGTCTTGCCGGAGCGTGCGAGTCCGATGATTCCGAGTTGCATGGCGGTGCTGCTCCGGCGCTAAGATTCCAGCGGTCCCGCCGAGGCAGAACCGCCGGCGAAGCACAGTGGCGAAGTCGAAAGGTTAGCGGCTGACGCCAGCGGGCAGACGGCGCTCCTTGATGCGAGCAGCCTTTCCGGTGAGTCCGCGCAGATAGTAGAGGTTCTTCCGGCGGACCTTGCCGTGGCGGACAACCTCGATCTTATCGACGCGCGGGCTGTTCAGCGGGAACGTTCGCTCCACACCGACTCCGCTGGCGAGCTTCCGCACCGTGAAGTTGGAGACGAGCCCCTTCTTGCGCTTGCGAATGACCACGCCTTCGAAGACCTGGATGCGTTCCTTGTCGCCTTCGACAACCTTGGCATGGACGCGGACGGTATCTCCGCTTCCGAATTCTGGGACAACACGGGATTCAATCCCGGTGAGAGCATCGAGTTCGTACGACATCGAGGTAGTTTCCTTTTGGGGCTTAACCATCCAAGGATAGAGAAGAACTCGCTTGGGCGAAAGTTTCGAGCGCGTTATGCGGAGAATTGGCCCTCAGCGGCCCGTACTGCCATGGCCGCCGGCGCCGCGGACCGTGTCCGAGAGCTCCTCGACCTCGGCGAAGGTGACCTCCGCGAGGCGCGTAATCACGAGCTGGGCGATGCGGTCGCCGTCTTTCACGGTGTACTCGATATCCGGCGCGAGGGTGTAGAGCGCGATCATGATCTCGCCGCGGTAATCGGCGTCGAGGGTGCCGAAGGTGGCGAGGATGCCCTGGCGGGCGAGGCCACTGCGCGGCCGAAGCTGGGCATCGAGCCCCGGCGGCACTTCGAGCGCGAGACCGGTCGGGATGAGCGTCGGCCGCTGCGAGAGGCGCACGTCTGCGTCGATGCAGGCGAAGATATCGAACCCAGAGGCGAGCGCCGTTCCACGCACCGGCAGTTTCGCCCCCGGCCGGAGCAGTTTCGCGCGTACGAGAGAGGGTTCCATCGGGAAGAGGGTAGCGGGCAGGAAGGTGGGCGCAAACCCGTGGCCGCCGCAAGACCCGACCGCCGCGCGCAGGCCTCTCACGAGTGCCAGCGAAGCGCGAACCACGTGGGCACCAACCCGGAAGCCTTGCAGGAACGTCAGGTGGCCACCTCTGACCGGATACCGTCCGAACAAAGCTAAGCGCATACATTGTCGCAGCCGCAGCAGCGGAATAGCATAGGCGCGTGATCAGATTTGGGCGGACAGCGAAGACGAAAGTGGCAGCGATTGTCGCGCCTGTCGTCATCGCCACCGGGATCGGCGCTATTGTGCTCGCAACCCACAACAACAACGCCCCGGTCGAAGCGACACCGGGGACGGTCTCCATCACAGCGACGGCAACCAGCGTGCCAACCACGTCCCCCCTGCCGACTGTCACGCTCTCCCCGACGCCTTCGATCCCGAGCCTGGCCGGGCCGCTCGATGGCGTGCGCATGACCGCCGAGCAATGGAACGCGCGCAAGGACCTCGCACCACTTTCGGTCATGGTCGACAACGCGCCGGGCGCCCATCCGCACTACGGCCTCGAAACGGCAGACATCATCTACGAGGCGCTGGTCGAAGGCGGCATCACGCGTTTCATGGCGGTCTACTGGCGGCAGGATGCTCCGCGCATCGAGCCGATCCGTTCCGCGCGCACACCGTTCGTCATCTGGACTGCCGAACTCGACGCCTGGTACGCCCACGTCGGCAACGCCGAGACGGACAACGCGGCGAACGCGGCCGGCCAGATCATCGCGTGGGGCATCAACGACCTGAACGAACTCACCCCGGGCCAGGAGTACGCCTACTACCGCGACCGGGACCGCCTGGTCCCACACAACCTCGCGAGCAGCACCGATTCGCTGCGCTCGCTTGGCAACGCGCTCGGCTTCGGCAAGCAGGAGAAGCTTCCCGCGCCCTGGCTCTACAAGGCCGAGCGCGAGGGCACTGGAAACCTCCCGGCAGCGGGCGCAATCGAGGTGAACTTCAGCCCGAATCGGCAGTTCTACGGCGTCACCCAGTGGCACTGGGACGCTGCCACGAACCGATATCTCCGGTTTGCGAACGGCGGACCGGCGACCGACGCGGTCTCGGGCAAGCAAATGGCGGTGACGAACGTGATCATCATGCGCGCGCCCGCCTTCGTGCTTGAAACCACGCATGTCGTGTACGAGCAGGTCGGCGAAGGACCGGTGATGGTGTTCCTCGATGGCAAAGTGGTCGAGGGCACCTGGCGCAAGCCCGATACGACCGCCCGGACGCGCTTCTACGACAAGTCCGGCAACGAAATCGCGCTCAATCGTGGGCAAACGTTCGTCTCGCTGGTACCGATGGACGGATTGGTGACCTTCGCGGCCGAGGTCGCCGGGATCGAGCAATTCCCGACCTATTACTCGCCCCCTGCGGCCAGTTTCGATGACGACGACGACGATTTCATCCCGGACTACGTCGATGATGACGATGATGAAGACGATCGGCCGTTCGCAACCGCCACGAGCCGCCCGCAGGAGACGCCAGCAGGCTCAGCGACCGCCAGGCCATCCGGCACGCCGGCAGGTTCGGCGACGACGCAGCCATCTCGGACCGTGACCCCGGGAACGCCGGTCGCCTCACCGACGCAGGCGGATAAGCCAACTTCGACCCCGAAGCCGGAAACCTCATCGCCACAGCCCGCGACTCCGGAGCCGACGGACGAGCCAGAACCGACTCCGCAGCCAACGAGTGCGCCGCAACCGACGACGGCTCCCGCGCCAACGGATGTCCCGACAACTGCGCCGGTACCGACGCCGACGCCGTAGTTCGCGGCCAGTGGCAGGTTAGGCGAAGGCCTCGGCTGGTTCGCGAACGTCTCCCGGTGCTTCGACCGCGATGCGCTTGGCGACAGGCCGAAGTTCGATGTTGTCGAGCAGCCGCGTGTTGCCGAAGCGCACGACAATCGACAGGAGCGCCGGGCCGGTCACGAGGTCGTCGATCTCTTCGAGCGTAGCATCGTCCGCGAGGCTCACGTAGTCGACTTCGGCGAGCGATTCGGTGCCGAGATGGACGTAGACGAGCGTGCGCAGGAGGTCGGCGTCGCGTTCGCCCGATTCGTACCAGGAGCGCGCGCAGAGCAGCGCCCGGGAGAGCACGGTGGCGGCCTGCCGCTGCTCGGGCGAGAGGTAGACGTTGCGGCTGCTCATCGCCAGTCCGTCGGTTTCGCGCACGATCGCGCAGGGCACGATTTCGACTCCCAGGTCGAGGTCGCGGACCATCCGCTGGATGACGCGGAGCTGCTGGGCGTCTTTTCGGCCGAAGTAGGCGCGGTCAGCCTCGACGGCGTTGAACAGCTTGAGAACGACGGTCGCTACGCCGCGAAAGTGTCCCGGGCGGGCTTCGCCTTCGAGCCGCTGAGTCACCTCTTCGACGGTCACGTAGCTCTGGTAGCCCTCGGGGTACATCGAACCGGGCGTTGGCATGTAGACGGCGGCGACGCCCGCCTCGCGCAGGAGCGAGAGGTCGCGGGCTTCGTCGCGAGGGTAGCGCGTGAAGTCCTCGTTCGGGCCGAACTGGGTCGGGTTGACGAATATGCTGACGACGACGACGTCGTTCTCGGCGGAAGCGGCGCGCACGAGCGAGAGGTGGCCCTCGTGAAGGAAGCCCATCGTCGGGACGAACCCGACGGACTCGCCGGCACGGGCGCGGCGCCAGGCACGCATCTCGGCGGCGGTTTCAAGGATCTCCATGGTGGCCTCCCGGGAGGGAAAGCGATGGGGCCGGCGTTCGGCCCCACCGGTGATTGCGGGCGCTCGCTAGCTGACGAACGAGAGTTCGCGAAGGGTCGCGTCGTCCATTTCGAAGGAATGGGCGGCGGTCGGGAACTCGCCCCCCTGCACTTCGCTGATATAGGAGCGCACCGCCTCTCGAATGGTCTCGCCGAGTACGGCGTACTGCTTCGCGTGGCGGAGTGCGCGGCGGTCGTCATAGATCCCGAGCATGTCGTGGAAAACCTGGACCTGGCCATCGCAGTGCGGCCCGGCGCCGATGCCGATGGTCGGGATGCTGAGCCGCTCGGAGACCATCTTCGCCAGCTCGGCGGGGATGGTTTCGAGGACGATGGCGAAGGCGCCGGCATCTTCCAGGGCCTGGGCGTCCTGGATGAGCTTAGCGGCCGCGGCAGGGGTCTTGCCCTGGACCTTGTGGCCGCCGAACTGGTTCACGGACTGCGGCGTGAGACCGAGGTGGCCCATCACCGGGATGCCGTTGTCGACCATGCGGCTCACGAGCGGAACCACGTGGTGGCCGCCTTCGAGCTTCACGGCACTGGCGCCACCCTCCTGGAGCAGGCGGCCGGCGTTGCGAATCGCGTCGTCCGGGTTCGCCTGGTAACTCATGAAGGGCATGTCGGCGAGGATGATCGACTTCGTCGTGGCGCGAACAACGGCACGCGTGTGATAAAGGATGTCCTCCATTGTCACGGGGACGGTGGATTCGTAGCCAAGAACCACGCTGCCGAGGGAATCGCCAACGAGGATGATGGGGATGCCGGCCTGCTCAACGAGGCGCGCCGACGGGTAGTCATAGGCGGTGATCATTGCGAACCGCTGGCCCTGGGCCTTCCATTCGCGCAGTTTGTGGACGGAAATGCGAGACATTGTGTCCTCCCTCTGAACTCAGGCCGGCTAGTAAGCCGCTGCGAGCGCGACTTCGGCTGCCACCTGTGGCAGCCGGGGATTGTGCGAATCGCCGTCGCCCCGCGAGGTGCGAACGATGCGGTTCTGCCCGTCGACATACACAAGGCGCGGCTCTAGCGAGCGCGACGCGTCATCATCCATCGCCTGGTAGGTGAGGATGATGACGGTGTCGCCCTTGTTCACGAGGTGCGCTGCGGCGCCGTTGATGCAGACTTCGCCACTGCCGCGTGCTCCGCGGATGGCGTAGGTGGTCAGGCGCGCGCCGTTCGTAACATCGAGGACGCTGACCTGCTCATAGGGAAGGAAGCCAGCGGCATCCATAAGATCTGGGTCGAGGGTGATGGAGCCCTCGTAGTGGAGATTGGCTTCGGTCACGGTCGCCCGGTGTACCTTGCCTGACATCATGGTTCGCACGTTGGTGCTACTCCGGCCCCAAATACAAATGCCTCGCTATGGAGCGAGGCATCACGGGTGGAGCAGGGGCACAATTTTGGCCCGGCTATTCCATCCGTCCCGGCCTCGCGAGGTCCAGGCGGACACTGTGGTAGGAGCGCTCTAGTGGGCTCGCCTTCGTTTCCGATAGACGGCACGGCAATTCTGTTCTTCCGAATTCCGTTCGTCAAACGTTAATTTTGACGAATCAGAAATTCTTCTTTCGCACCGAAAATTGTCATATTTTCGATAGGATTTAGGCGCCGCGAAGGGTGGCGCCAACCTCTTTTTCGAGCCGCTTGAGCAGCCCGGTGCGAATCTTCAGGACATCGTCGTCCGTGAGCGTGCGATCCTGCGCCTGGAGCTCGAGATGGACGGCGAGCGACTTCTTGCCTTCGGGCAGGCCCTTGCCACGGAACTCGTCGAAGATGCTCGCCGTCAGCGACACCGAGCCGGAGCGGTGGGAACGCAGAATCTGGAGCACGCGACCGGCCGGGGTGGCCGCATCAAGCAGCAGGGCGAGGTCCTGGCGGGCGGCCGGGAAGCGCGATGGCGGCGCATAGGCGGGCCGCTCCGGGAGCACGTGGACGAGGTCCTCCAGTGCCAGTTCGATGAGGAACACCGGTTCGTCGATATCGAACGAGGCGGCCGTGCGCGGGTCGACCTGGGCGACCACGCCGATGCGCTCTTTGCCGGCGCGAACGACTGCTGTGTGCCCTTCGAGCAGCCCGAATTCGAGCGCGGCGACGTATTCCGCAGGCACGCCAAGCGCCTCAAGTGCGGCCTCGATATCGCCCTTGGCGTCAAAGAAGTCGAGCGCTTCATTGCCGGCACGCCCCCAGCGCGTCTCGCGGGCGCCACCGACGACCGCGCAGATCATGGAGCGCTCATGGGGCAGGTCGGCCTCGGTCGGGAGGTACTCGAAGCCGGCCTCGAAGAGCCGCAGGGGGCCCTCCTGGTGGCGGCGATTCTGGGCGTAGGTTTCGAGCAGCGCGGCACGCAGCGAGGTGCGCAGGTAGCGATGCTGTTCGGCCACCGGGTTCACGACCCCGAGCGGCGCGGTGCGCAGGCTGTCGGCCGGATCGATGACGCGGTCGAGATGGGCCCTGTCGGTGAGCGTGTAGGTGATGATCTCCTGGAACCCGAGCCCGGCGAGGATGTCGCGCACACGTTCGCGGAGGTCGGCGACCGGCTGGGGCTCCGGGTCCGGCAGCGAGCCACGGAGCATCGTCGCGGGCAGCTTGTCGTAGCCGTAGATGCGGCCGATGTCCTCGATCACGTCGTCCGGGATGCTGATGTCCGGGCGCCAGTAGGGCGGCTGCACGGAGTAGCGATTCGGCGGCAGGTGGTGCACCACGAAGCCGAGGCCCGTGAGAATGCCGCGCACGTCCTCGACCGGGATGTCGATGCCCAGCACCTGGGCGATGCGATCGGCGGTGAGGATGATGGTTTTCGGCGGCTGTTCGCCGGGGTAGACATCGATGATGCCGCTCGCGACCGTGCCGCCGGTGAGCTGCTCGAAGAGGTGCAGCGCGCGCCTGTGCGCTTCCATCGCCACGCCTGGCCCGAGGCCCTTTTCGAAGCGCAGGGAGGCCTCCGTGCGAAGCTTGAGGATGCCCGTTGTGCGGCGAATCGAGCCCGCCTTCCAGTTCGCGACCTCGAAGAGCACGGTGCGGGTCTCGGGTCGAACTTCGCTGTTGCCGCCGCCCATAATGCCGGCGACGCTCACCGGTCCCTCGCCGTCGCAGACGAGCATCATCTCCGGGTCGAGCTGGCGTTCGATGCCGTCGAGGGTCGTGAGTGTCTCGCCGGGCTTCGCGCGCCGGGCGATGAGCGCCTTGCCGCGCACGAGGTCGTAATCGAAGGCGTGGGTCGGCTGCCCCGTCTCGATCATGACGTAGTTCGTGATATCGACGACGTTGTTGATGGAGCGCATGCCGTGCTTCTTTAGCCGCTCGACGAGCCAGTCCGGAGATGGTCCGATGGTCACGTTCTCGACGATCGAGGCCGTAAAGCGCGGGCAGAGGTCCGGGTCTTCGACGGTGATGGTGACGAAGTCCTCGACCTTCTTCGGGCCGGGCGTGTAATCCGTGGCCGGCTCGCGAACAACGTTGCCGGTGAGGGCTGCAACCTCGCGGGCGAACCCGACCACGCCGAGCAGGTCCGCGCGGTTCGCCCAGGTGGTGATGTCGAAAATGACATCGCCCAGCTGCTCGGCGAGCGGCCGCCCGACCACCGCGTCCGCCGGGAGTTCGAGGATGCCCTCGTGGTCGTCGGAGATGCCGAGTTCCTTCTCGCTGAGCACCATGCCGGCGGAATCGACGCCACGAATCGGGCGCAGCTTCAGCTTCTCGCGCTTGCCGGTGTGGCCGTCGAGCAGTTCTGCCCCCTCGGTGGCGAAGGCGACCTTCTGGCCAACCGCCAGGTTCGGCGCGCCACAGACCACCTGCTGCAGGCCAGACCCCGTCTCGACCGTCGCCAGCCGCAGCCGGTCCGCATTCGGGTGCGGCTCAATCGCCACCACCTCCGCGACCTTGATGCGCTCCGAATCCCACTGGGCGCCAATTGCCTCCCAGGATTCGACCTCGGCGGTAGCGTCGATGAGGCGAGAAGCGAGTTGCTGGATAGGCCAGTCGACGTCGGTGAGTTCGCGTAGCCAGTTGAGGGAGAGTTTCATGAAAGCTCCTGGTTGCTAGTTACTAGTTACTAGTTATTGGGTGTTTCGACTAGCCGACGGATGAATGCCCAAGCATACGTTGGATTTCGAGAGTGTCCTTTGAGAGCAACGTGTGTGCTTCGTCCGATAAATAGCCAAGGTCGCGAGCAAGTAGCAGGTGATACTCCGTTTCGGCGCTCGATCCAAGAGCAATCCGGAGAAAATACGCGAATTCGTTGCGGCGATCGCGAGCACAGCCTTCGGCAATATTCGCCGCGATGGACGACGAAGACCGCCGCAACTGGCTGGTGAGCCCGAACCTCTCATCTGCAGGAAATCCCTTCGTTAGCTCATAAACCTTGAGTGTGAGCACGTGTGACTTTCGCCAAACTGACAGCTTTTGAAATGCCTGCACTCTATCCTCCCGGCGTCTAGTAACTAGGAGCTAGCAACTAGTAACTCCTGTCAGGCCGCTCAAAACTGCCGCAAGAACCTCAAGTCATTCGCATAAAAGTTCCGGATGTCCTCGATGCCCCAGCGCAAGAGGGCTACTCGTTCTACGCCCATGCCGAAGGCGAAGCCGGTGTAGCGGGAGGAGTCGTAGCCGGCGTTTTCGAGGACTTCGGGGTGGACCATGCCGGCGCCGAGGATTTCGATCCAGCCGGTTCCGTGGCAGGTGGGGCAGCCGGAGGGGTCTTTACCGGCGCAGATGAAGCAGTCCATCGCCATTTCGACGCCTGGTTCGACGAAGGGGAAGTAGCTGTGGTGGAAGATGATCTTGCGGTCCTGGCCGAACATCTTGCGGGCGAACGAGTAGAGCACGCCCTTGAGGTCACTCATGCGCACACCTTCATCGACGGCGAGGCCTTCGATCTGGGTCAGCATCCATTCGTGTGTGGCGTCGGTCGCTTCCTGGCGGTAGCACTTGCCCGGGATGACCACGCGAATCGGCGGCTCGGCGGTTCGCTCCATGACACGCACCTGGTTCGGCGAGGTGTGCGTGCGCAGCAGCATCGAACGCTTGCCGTTGAGGATGTGGTCGACCCAGATGGTGTCCCACATGTCGCGCGCGGGGTGGTCTTCGGGGATGCGAACGCCATCGAAGTTGTACTTGTCCCACTCGACTTCGGGTCCCTCGGCGACGCGGAAGCCCATCTCTTTGAAGGCGGCCACGCAGTCGCGCATGGTCTGAGTGACCGGGTGGAGGCGGCCGCGCACCTGGGGCCGGCCGGGCAGGCTGACGTCGAGCGCCTGGCTGGTCGCGAGGTTCGCAAGCGCAGCCTGCTGGATGG
>JBBSKE010000074.1:0-11911 GCA_038256595.1 Tepidiformales bacterium
AGCTGGGCCTCCGGCAGCGGGAAGGTGCCTTCGAGTTCGACCGGATTCTGGGTCGCCATCACGAGGAACGGCCGGGGGAGGGCGACGGTCACGCCTTCGACGGTCAGCTGGCGCTCTTCCATCGCTTCGAGCAGGGCCGCCTGGGTGCGCGGCGTGGCACGGTTAATTTCGTCCGCGAGCACGACCTGGGATACGAGCGGGCCGGCGCGGAAGGCGAATTCGCCGGACTTCTGGTTGTAGTAGTTGATGCCCGTGATGTCCGAGGGCATGAGGTCCGGCGTGAACTGGATGCGGTGGAATTCGCAGCCGAGGGAGCGCGCGATCGCCTTCGCCATCGTCGTCTTGCCGATGCCGGGGACGTCCTCGAGGAGGATGTGGCCTTCGCAGAGGATGGCGACCATGGCGAGCTGCACGACGTCGGTCTTGCCGACGATCACGGTCTCGACGCTGGTGCGCAGGCGTTCCATGACTGTTCGAACCAGGTCGACATCCGCCTGGCTTAATCGTTCCACTGGTGCATCAGTCATACCCACCCCCGGGGCTGAATCGTACCGTGCGCGTAGCACGCGAGCGAATATGGCGGCGACCGGTATGCACGCGGTCCCTACACTCCAGAGATGGTACGAATCGAGCGCCTCTCCCTGACCTACAACAATGTCTACGCTGTGGGCGAAGGCGCGGACCGCATCCTTATCGACACCGGCCCGGATTACCCCGGAGCGGCCGGAACGCTCGACGCCTGGCTCGACCACATTCCGCCGGCGCTCGTGGTCGCGACCCACGGGCATCTCGACCACGCTGGACTCGGCCGCTACTGGACTGGGCGCCGTGTGTCGGTCTTCCTGGGCGAAGGCGATCACATGCTCGCGGGGCGGCCGCCGGTCTCCGAGCCGGACGAATTTGCGGGCTTCGTGGACTTTGCCGAGAAGAGCGGCGCGCCCGGCGATGTTGTGGAGACGGTCATCCGGGGCGTCAGGCAGCGGCGAAAGGCAGTAGCGGCTGCTTATGCCCCCGGCGGCGAGCATGCCCCGTCGGCCGGGGGCCGCTGGCCGACCGAACTGCGCATGGAGCCGTTCGTCCCGGGCGTTCTACACGACATGCCGCTCGGAAATGGTCTGCGCGCCATACTTTCGCCGGGTCATACGCCCGGGAACGCGGTAGTCGTGCATGACGACGGCATCCTCTTCTCAGGCGACCAGCTCTTGCCCGATATCACCCCGACGCCCTCGATCCAGGTCGCGCCGAAGCCGTGGACGAGCGGTTGGCGGTACCGCTCGCTGCCGCACTTCGTCGAATCGCTTAAGGTGCTCGATCGGATGCAGTTTTCGCGCTGCTGGCCGGGCCATGGCGAACCGTTCGACAACGTCAACGAAGTGATCGCCCTGAACCTCTCGCAAATCGAGGAACGGATGGCGAAGGTGCTGGCGACGCTCCAGGCGGCCGGGCCATCGCCGGTCTACGTGCTGGCAGAGCGGCTCTATCCGCGAGCGCTGCAGCGCCGGTTCTGGCAGATCATCGCGACCGTGCAGGGCCACCTCGACCTGCTGGAGCAACTCGGCGCGGCCTCCTTCGACGAGGAATCGCGCGAGTGGGCGGCGATACCGTAGGACCGGAAGGTCAGGCAGCCCGGGAGATGACTTCGGCCACGGCGGCCGACGAAACAAGCGCCTCGGCGTCGAGCAACGGCAACTCGCTCGATTCGAACCGGACGACTCCGCGCAGGTAGCCGAGCCCCTCGCCGCTACCTGGCACCGTGAGCATCTCGAACGCGCTCGCGGGCATCGACGCCGTGCCGTCGAGCATGTCGACTCGTAAGGCCACGAATGCCGCGGGCAGCCGAACGACGATGAACGCGTGCTCAGAGCCGGGCGGCGGCTCAGCCAGTCCGAGCTTCCAGTGCAGATCGGCGACTGCCCCGAACGCGCCGCGAAACTCGAATGCGCCGAGCATCCCGGCCGGCAGACCGCGCACGGGGGTGATATCGAGGTAGGTCAGCATCGCCTCGACGATGCCTCCAGGAAGCGCCGCGACCAGGCAACCAACCCGGAAGACGACGACCTCATGCAATCGCTCTGCTCGGCGTGCCGGTATTGCCATGAACGACTCCAGGAACCGCGATAGGCTGATTTTCGGTTCGCAGCGGCCGCGCACGCACGTCCGCGCGGCGGCAGCTGGCGAAACGGACCTCAATTGTCACTCAGAGGGCAATGCAAATCCCGGCCGAATTGCACGGCCGGGGAGAAGTCGCTGGAGCGAAGGGTTGGTCAGTTTAGAGGACGAACGACATGCCCACGATGAAGGCGCTGCAGATTATGGTGACTGCGAGCACGAGGAGGAGGTCCTTGCGGACGTATGAGTAGTCGGTTGTGACGTGGTGCTCGCGAATGGCAGCGACGGGCGCATGGCGGCGGACGGCGGGGCGAGGGCTATCCCCGGCGGATTGAGTCGAACCGGGCTGCGTGTTGCGCCGGCGGCGGCGGGTGGGTTGCTGCATCGTCATATGGATAAATACTACCGCCGCAATCCACGGAGGTACAGCGGACAAAGTAGTGCTTAACTTGAAAGTTATGTCTCTTTGATCGCGATGTCGACCTGGATTTCGCCGCAGCTAAGGATCAGCGGGATGACGAGCCGCGTCAGGTTGAAGGTCGCGATCGTGCTGCCGTTGCCGACTAAGACGACCGGGGGAGACATGTCGCTGCTGTAGCCAGAGCGTTCGAGCCCGATTCCAGCCTGCCCGGTGATGACATTCGCGAGTTCGGCGATGGCGCTCTGGGCGAGGGCGTCGAGCACCGGGATGTCCTCGCCAATCATGCGTCCGGCCAGCACGCGGGCGGTCTCGAGGCTCATCGAGTAGACCACCAGCCCGGAAATCTGGCCGGTGATGGCGATCAGGGCGCTCACTTCGTTGCAAGTCTGGGGCGAACGGACACGGAAGAGCTTGCCCTTGTCGACGATCTCGCCGCACTCCTGATGGAGCACCCGCGCTGCCGCTTCGATGAACGGCGAGACGAGCTCAAGGCGATCGCGCTGCGGAATCGACCCAATCGAGCGGGTGGCTTCATCGATAGTGACTTTTCCGTACATCACGCGCTCCCAAACGAGGCGATTCGCCCCGGCCGTCGGCAGGTCATGCCGCTTCGAGCGTGCTGAGCAGGGCCGCCGCGTAGGCGCCGAACTCATCGAGGTCGCTGGCGGTGACGGTGACGGTCGCCGGTGCGATGCCGAACTCCGCGGTCCGTTGCTCGATCTCCCAGAAGGCCCAGGCCTTCAGGAGCAGGGGTTTGTCGGCGGCGAACCGATTCGAGCGGCCCATCTGGCTGAGCAGCTTGCGGTGCGCATCCAGGGAGATGAGGACGGTCACTTCGGACATCCTCGCGCGCCCGCCTTCGACCTTGAAGCGCAGACTGTGGAAGCCGTTGCCGGAATCGCGAATGTCGGCGGCCATAAGAATCGCCCGGTGATGCGCCTTGTTGCTCATGATGCTGTCTCGAACGGCCTGACGAACCCGTCGCCGTCGACGAGTCCCGTGAGTTGCAGCGCCAGCCGCTTGCCACGCGTTCCCGGGGAACCAGCGAAGCTGTCGCAGTTTCCGACCATGATGTGCACGGGGTCGGCGACTTCGCGGTCGAGCATGATCACGTCGCCTGGCTGCAAATGGGCAATATCGAGGGCCGAAACGCGCGCGTTGCCGAGCATGGCCCGGATGTCGATCGTCATCGGCAGCAGCTGCTCGTCCTTCACGCGTTCGATCACGTCGAGGTCTTGCATACGGTTCTCGAAGAGGCTCTGGCCGGTCAGCCGTGGGAGGATCTGTTCGAGGATCGTGAGTGGGAAGCAGAGCGAGATGCCGCCAGTCTGCTCGCCGAATTGGATCTCGTACCAGGCCGTGATGACGAATTCGGCGGGCGGAATCGCGTGCAGGACCTGCGGGCCCATCGCGAGTTCGGTAACGTCCGGGGTGAGTTCGGTCACGCGGTTCCAGGGCTCCACCAGCGAGCGGCAGATGTCCATGCCGATGTGCCGGATGAGCGCAATCTCGATGTCGGTGAGGTCGCGGGTGATGGGTTTGCTGTTCCGTTTGCCGCGTCCCCCGAGGAGCCGGTCGATGATGCCGAACGCGACGTCCATGCCGAAGGCAGCGACCGCGTACCCCTGGAGCGGGCTCATATCGATGACGACGACCACCGCGGAGGTCCCGACCTGGGCGACGTACTCTTCGTAGATGCCGCGTTCGAGGGCGCTCAGGCGGGCGACGACCGGCTCGCGCAGCCGCGCCGAGAAGGCCTGGCCGAGAGCCCCGGCGACACCCTGCTGGATGATCTGGAGGCCGCGAAGCTGCTCCTTCGAGAGCTTTTCGGGGTGGCGGAAGTCGTAGCGTTTGACCCGGTGGGCCGCTTCCCTGGGTCCGAGCGCGGCCGAGGTCGAAGGCGGCGCCATGCTGGACTGCCCGATGCCCTGGACGAGCAGCGCATCGATCTCCCGCTGACTGAGGATTGCATGTTCAGCCAATCCGATCCCTCCGATTCACCAACCTCACTGTGTTCTTTTCGCGCTATTCGCCATATCGGCAGTTTCCCTACGAATGGCAAGGGCTACTCCCGAACTGCAACCCCGCGGCAGCGCGGCTGAAACGCGGCTGAGGGTTTGCCCCGCCAACTACTAGGAGCAGCCCGATTCAACCGGGCGATGGCTGCCGATACTCTCAGCAGGACACGCCCGGGCTCCGGGTCGAGAGGTGGTCGCATTGCCCACACGAGACGTTTTGAACGCGCCCGCAGCAGCTCGTGGCGAAGAGCACGTCGTGATCTTCCAGCTCGGCGGCGAGCACTACGGCCTGGACATCCACGCCGTCCAGGAGATCGTCCGGATGCAGAGCATCACGCCGATTCCCGGCGCCGACCCGTCGGTGCGAGGGATCACGAACCTGCGCGGCCGGGTCGTCCCAGTCATCGACCTCGGGGTGCGTTGCGGGTTCCTGGCGGCGGAAGCAACTCCTGCCACGCGCATCGTCGTCGTCATGTCTGAAGAAGGCATGGTCGGCCTCACGGTCGACGCCGTCTCCGAGGTGATCCGCATCCCGGGTGATTGCGTCGAACTGCCCGGCCAACTTGCAGGCCTCCCCGGCCACTCCTTCATTCGCGGCATCGCGAAGCTCCCCGACCGGCTCGTTTCCCTGCTGGACCTGGAGCACGTCCTCCCGGCGCGCACTGTTCGCGATGACGAGCCCAGCGCCGGCCAGGAAGCCGCCTAGTGCAATCGCCGAGGAGCATCCATGGCCAGGGGTGAGCGCCTCGTTTTCGACCTCGAAGCCGAAGATGTAAAGCTCTTCTGCGAAGAGGCGGATGAACAGCTTGAGATCCTCGACTCCGCCCTCGTGCGCCTCGAACAGGGCCTCGAACCGGAGCTACTGCAACACATTTTTCGCGCCGCCCACACGCTCAAAGGCTCGTCCGCGACGATCGGCCATACGCGCATGGCGAGCCTTACGCATGCCATGGAAACGATTCTCGACGCGGTCCGCCAGGGCGTGTTAATGCCGACGGGCGAACTCGTCGATTCCCTCCTGCAGGGGCTGGACCTCCTCCGCGACCTCGCCAACGAAGTGCAAACGCAGGTCGACAGCGGGGCCGAAACCAGTGCCGTCGAGGCGCGGCTGCGATCCTTCACGGATGCTCCAGTAGCGAAAGTGGCCATGGTACCAGCACCGATAGAGCACCGCGAGGCGCAGCAATTCGGCGACGTGTCCGAAACGCTCTCGCTGGTCATCACCATCTCCGATGATTGCCAGCTCCCCTCGATTCGCTGCTACCAGGTGCTCCAGGAGCTCGATGCCCACGGCGTTATTCTCGCAATATCGCCCTCTCGGGACGTCATCGAAAGCGGTGGCGGCGACAACCATGTGCTCGCAACGATCCGAGCCAGCTCGACCTTCGAGGAGCTGCGGGCCGCCCTTGCCGACGTGTCCGATGTCGCGTCCGTCCAACTCGTCGCCGCGGAGTCCGGCGGGGCCGACCCGGTCCTGGTCGCGAACGAAGACCACCCCGTGGAGCCAGCGAATGTCACTGCCATGCCGGTCACCAGGGCCGCCCAGCCATCAACGCGGTCCGCGCCGACAGTACGCATCGATGTGGAGCGGCTCGACGGCCTGATGAACCTCGTCGGCGAACTTGTGGTCGATCACACCCGCCTCAAGCGTATCCGCGTGCAACTCGCGGCCTTCCTCAAGGACGCCGGCAAGGACCCGCGCTTCGCCCAGCTTTCCGAGAACTTCGAAGAGACGACCGCCCACCTCGGCCGCGTGACTGACGAGCTCCAGGAACAGATCATGCGGACGCGCATGTTGCCCATTCGCTCCGTGCTCACTCGCCTGCCGCGCCTTGTCCGCGATGTCGCGCACAAGTGTGGCAAGGAGGTCACCCTGGTTGTCAGCGGCGAAGAGACCGAGCTGGATCGCTCCGTGATCGAAGAGATTTCCGACCCGCTGGTCCACATCCTCCGCAACGCCATCGACCACGGCATCGAGCCGCCCCACGAGCGGATGGCTGCAGGCAAACCGGAGACCGGCACGATCTCCATCACCGCCTGGAACCAGGAGACCTACATTTACCTCTCCGTGAAGGACGATGGGCGGGGCATCGACACCGCTGTCCTCCGCCGCAAAGCGGTCGAGCGTGGGTTGGTCACCTCAGAGGCAGCAGAAGCGGCCAGCGACGAGGCGGCCCTTGAGTACGTCTTCTTCGCCGGGCTCTCCACAGCTCATGCCCTTTCCGATGTCTCCGGGCGCGGCGTGGGCATGGACATCGTCCGCACGAACGTCGAGCGGTTGCACGGGCAGGTCCACGTTCGGAGCACGCCTGGCGCCGGCAGCGAGTTCATCATCCAGCTTCCGCTCACGCTCGCCACGACCAAGGCGCTGATGGTAGGCGTCAACGGCGTGACCTATGCCATCCCGCTCGCCTCGGTCACCGAGGCCATCTCGTGCGCTGCTGCGGATATTACAAACGTGGGCGGACGCCCCACTTTGCGCCTACGCAATCAGCTCCTCCCAGTCGTTGATCTGGGTAGAGCACTCGGCGATGGCACTGGCCACGCGCGCCCCTGCTCGGGGCGATTCGTGGTCGCTGCCCGCCATGGAGATCGCCAGGTGGGGTTCCTCGTAGACGGCCTGTTGGGCGAACAGGACGTCGTCGTGAAATCCCTCGGAGCGCTCCTCGGAAACCGGCGCGGCCTGGCCGGCGCCACCATCCTTGGAGATGGCACCCTCGGCCTCATCGTCGATACGGCGAGCCTCATCGCCGACCAAACCGCACCGAATGCGCATCGCCACGCGCCGTAGCAAGGAACACGGATGATCCAGCAGGAACAGACTTCACTTAAGAAGGCGCTCGGCAGCGTCGCCCGCGATGGTGCCTCACGGGCAGGGCGCGGCCTTAGCGGTCTCATGGGCCAGGAGATCCGTATCCATGTCCCCTCTGTGCGGCTTGGAACCCGGGTCGATGCCTGCGAATCCGTCGGCGGCGAAGAGGCACTCGTGCTCGGCGCCTACCTCACCATCACCGGGGACATTGCCGGCCACGTGATGCTCCTCTTCCCGATGAAGCGAGCGCTCGAATGCGTCGACTTCATGTGCGGCTACCCAATCGGATCGACGACCGAACCGGATGAAATGGCCGAATCGGCGATTGCCGAACTCGGCAACATTGTCGGCTCGGCCTTCGTCAACGCATTGGCCGACCGGCTCAGCCTCGTGCTCCACCCGAGCCCGCCGATCGTGGTCAATGACATGGCCTTTGCGCTCGTGCAATCGGTCTATGCGGAGATCCTCGCAAGCGGCGGCGAGGTCGTAATGATCGATACCGTTTTCGAAGACGCGGCGGGCCGGGCAACGGGCCTCCTCCTCGTCGCTCCGGATTCCCGAACGCTGGGCAGAATCAAGGAGATGGCCGCATGACTGCAACGGTGATCGCACCGACTCGCCAGGCCGTCGGCATCGGCCAGATTGTGGTCACGAAGGCGCCGGATACGGTGCTTGTGGCCTATGGCCTCGGCTCTTGCGTCGGCATCGCTATTTTCGACGAAGCAACTTCGACCGCGGGGATGGCCCACGTGCTCCTCCCTCTCGCGGAAGACCAGGCGCTCGACCCGTCTGAGCCCGCTCGCTACGGTGACGTGGCGGTCAACGCACTCCTCCAGGCGATGACAAGGGCTGGTGCGAAGACAACGCGGCTCATCGTGAAGCTGGCCGGGGGTGCTTCCGTCCT
Organism: Tepidiformales bacterium; assembly: GCA_038256595.1. Classification (GTDB taxonomy): domain Bacteria; phylum Chloroflexota; class Dehalococcoidia; order Tepidiformales; family Tepidiformaceae; genus JBBSKE01. The sequence continues at coordinate 8,265 of JBBSKE010000074.1, forward strand.
TGGCCAGGCGAATTCGCCAACTTTCAAAGTCGGGCAGCGAAACGCCGACGCCATTCGAGAGCAGTTCAGGCAGCGCGGCATCCCCATTGCCGCCGAAGAACTGGGCGGCAATCGCGGCCGGACGCTCGAACTGCACCCGGCTACCGGAAAGGCGTTCATCCGCCTGGCAGCCTCCACCGCGGTCGAGTTCTAGGAGTGATTACGGTTATGGCAACCATACTTGTCGTTGACGATGCCGCGTTCATGCGGATGCGCACCACGAAAATCCTCACCGAGGGCGGATACACCGTCATCCAGGCGACGAATGGCCTCGAGGCGATCGAGCAATACCAGGAGCACCGCCCGGACGCCGTCCTGATGGACATCACCATGCCCGAGATGGACGGACTGACGGCCCTGAAGCGTATTCGCAGCTTCGATCCATCCGCGCGCGTAGCGATGGTCACCGCCCTTGGCCAGCAGGCGATCGTCCTCGAAGCGGTCAAGAATGGTGCGCGTGATTTCCTGGTGAAGCCCTGCGACGGCGACCGGGTGCTGGCTGCCGTCAGCAAACTCTGCGCCTGAGATGTCCACCGCCGCGAACGCCCTAAACCGGGAGATCCGGGTGCTGGTCGTAGATGATTCGTCCTTCATGCGGCGGTCACTCGAGCGATTGCTCTCGAAATCGCCGGGCGTGCGTATCGTCGGGACCGCTGGAGACGGCATCGAAGCGGTGCGGAAAGTGCTGGAGTTGCGCCCGGACGTCATCACTATGGACGTCAACATGCCACGCATGGATGGTCTCGGTGCAGTAGAAGAGATCATGTCAGCGTTGCCCACGCCGATTGTTATGGTTAGTTCGCTCACGAGCGAGGGGTCCGATACGGCGATCCGCGCCCTCGAAGCCGGCGCGGTGGAGTGCGTCGCGAAGCCGTCTGGCGTTTCCGGTGAACTCGCGAACGTTGCCGACCAGCTGACCCACGCCGTCCTTCGCGCCAACCACGCGCGCGTCTGGCGCCGCCACCTGGGGCATCCACCCGTGGCGATTCCCCTGGCTCCTGCGCCACGCCCGTCGAGGTCGCTCATCGCCTCGAAGCGAGTGCTCGTCATCGGCGCGTCGACCGGCGGCCCACCTGCTCTGACCGCGATCGTCCCGCTCCTGCCCGCGAATTTTCCCGCTGCGGTGCTCCTTGTCCAACACATGCCGCCCGGCTTTACCGGCGCCCTCGCGCGCCGTCTCGACTCGCTCTCCCAGCTATCCGTGCGCGAAGCGGTCGAGGGCGACCTTGTCGCTGCCGGGCAGGTCCTCGTTGCCCCGGGCGATTTCCACGTCACCATCGGCGACAACCGCCGCGTGCATCTCTCCCAGGGCGCGAGTTTGCACGGCGTTCGCCCAGCGATCGATGTGACACTCGAATCCGTGACCCGGGTCTACGGCAGGGACGCGACTGTCGTCATCCTCACGGGGATGGGCCGCGATGGAGCCCAGGGTGCGGCCGAAGTTGAGGCAGCCGGAGGCAGCATTCTCGTCCAGGATGAGGCGACCTCGGTGGTCTACGGCATGCCGAGAGTGGCTCGCGAGCGCACCAAATCGGCCTTCGAAGCGCCTCTACCAGAAATGGCCACCGCGATTATTCGCGCGATCGGTGGCCGCTGATGCCCGCACAGCCTTCGAGCGCGCCCGAGGACCGTGACTGGGTCCACTTCCGCACATCACTCGAAAAGGCGATCAACGTCCCGCTCTGGCAGTACAAGGAGCCGCAACTGAAGCGCCGCCTCACCACGCTGATGTCCCGGCTCGGGTTCGCCAGCTGGACCGAATTCGCACGCGCGCTGGCCAACAGTCCCGAGGTGCTCGCGAACGTCCAGGACACGCTCACCATCAACGTCTCGGAGTTCTACCGCCAGGCGGACCGCTTCCTCGAACTCCAGCAGACGGTGCTGCCCGAGTTGTTGCGCCGCACCCGCAGCCTGCGCATCTGGAGTGCAGGCTGCAGCATCGGCTGCGAGCCGTACACGCTGTCGATCATCCTCAACGAACTCGACCCGGCAGGGCGGCACACCATTATCGCGACAGATGTTGATATGCCTGTTCTGGCTCAAGCGCGCGCGGGGACCGGGTACCTCCCCGCGGAGGTTCGAGCCGTGCCCCCGAAGATCCTCAAGCGCTATTTCAGCCTCGAAGCGGATGGACGCTACCGGGTGGATGAGCGCCTCAAGCCGCGCATTCAGTTTCGCCGCCACGACTTGCTGAAGGACCCTTACCCGGCTGCACTGGACCTGGTCCTCTGCCGCAATGTGGTCATCTATTTCAACGAGGACGCCAAGCGACAGATCTACGAAGGGTTTGCAGGCGCGCTTCGGCCGGGTGGCATGCTCTTCGTTGGCGGCAGCGAAATGCTCATTCGCTCCCACGAGTTTGGCCTGCGCGCGAATGGCACGGGAATGTACTGCAAAGCTGCCTGAGGCGACGCGCTCCCCGGGCTACCGGGCGAGATACTCCGTGATTGTCACGCCTGAATTGTGGATCTCCAGGGCGATATCCTTCGGGAAATAGCGGATGTGCCAGGGTTCGTAGGTATAGCCGGTTATCGCCTCTTTGCCGGCCGGGTAGCTGATGATGAAGCCGTACTTGTAGGAATTTTCGGCCACCCATTCTCCCGCAGGTGTGTCGCCGAACGAGGCTTCGAGTTCGCCGCCCTCGCTCGGAGTGCTCACATCCATGACCGTGCCGAGCTGGTGCTCGCTATGGCCGGGTCTCGCGCTGGTGCGGTCAGCTTCGGCCTGCCCGTAGCCCTGGACGGCAGAGGCGTAGACCACTTCCTGCGTCTGGTAGCTCCGGTAGCCGCTCACTGCGATGAGGGTGATGCCCTGCCTGGCGGCGTCGGCGAACATCTCGTTGAGAGCCGCTGCTGCCTCCCTGCGCATACTCTCGCCGCTCCCAGGGATGTCCACGAGGTCACTCGGCGCGCAACTCGGCGACATGATGTGCTTCTTGTCGGCCGGGGCCATCATGTCGAGACAATCGATCAAGGGGAACCCGCCGACGGTGGTCGTGGGCGTGCTCGGGGCTGCCGTTGGGGCGGTTGTGGCGGTTGTGGCGACGGTCGAGGGCACTTCTGGCGTGTTCTCCGCCGCTGGAGGCTGAGTCGCCGTGGCCGCGCCGGTTTCGGTCGGGTCGCCGCCGGGAGAGGCAGTAGAATCGCCCGGTTCGTCCCCCGTGAGCGCCGTGGTCACGACGGCCAGGAGGACGGCGACGCTCATCGCCACCGCTGCGATGCCGAAGACGAACCAGACATTCTTAACCGTCGAATTGCCCGAGTCCCTGGCGCCAACAGCCTTCGGTCCGCGTTTCCCAGGTTCCTTGCTCATCACGTCGAGGCTACCCGGCCCAGCAGATATGCGACACTCAGTCTCACCCGCGCTTTACGCTCGCAGCGCAGCGAGCCGCGGGTCTTCGCGCACATCGTCGAGAAACGCGCGCAGGAGCGCGGTCGTGAGTTGTGGCTCTTCGAGCTGGAAGAAGTGCCCGCAATCGCCCATCGGCTCCTGGCGGATCAGCGGGCAGGCGTTGCGGATGCGCTCCGGGTTGCCCAGCGGCCGGGCGCCCCAGATGGCCATCAATGGCTTCAGGTCGGCCTGCTTGAGGAGGTCGCCCATCTTCTGGA